>JBIOZK010000012.1:0-19928 GCA_044870975.1 Pyrinomonadaceae bacterium | reverse complement strand
CACTAGCTTTAGCTAGTGGATTTCTAATCAAAAATGAGAAGCGGCTTTAGCCGAATTCTTTAAGGGTGTCCAGAGAATTCGGCTAAAGCCGCTTCTCATTTTTGATTAGAAATCCACTAGCTAAAGCTAGTGGCAATTGAAGAGCTAAAGCGCGGCAATTGAGAATCGCAAAATCGCAACCCTGGCACCGATCGTCTGATCTGTTGAAGGTGACATACGCCAACAACCCCGGCAAACTCGCCGAATGGCCGCGGCCACGCATATCGAACGCGCGGCGAGACGAGGTAGAACAAAAGCGTCGGAGTCTGCGGGGAGTTCAACCCCGCCGCCTCCTAATCGTAGGGCGCTTAGTGGTTCGCAGAATCGAAGTATTGATCCAGACATGCGTCGCAGCTAAGCGGCTACGGCCCATGACGTCGTGATTGCGGTACCGGCTAAGGCACGTGTTGGTTCTTCTGGACGTAGGGGAGCAAACTAAATCGCGAAGCCGGCACACCGCGATATCGGAAGGGAAGATCTGCGCGACGGGCATCTCGTGTTGCCAAAGCCCACACCTTCGATTAAAGGTAGGCTTGACACCCTCGTTGGCGTTTTGCCCAGAATTACACACTGCTATTACAAAAAGGTTCTCAAAGGAATGGAGTCGTCGTTATGCAGCCAAATTTGGATCAGCAGCCGAACCTATCAAAGAACCCCAGTGTTTTAAAGGTAACCGTTGACGCACGGGCGCAAAGGTTTTTTTTCGGAGATGACATATTCGTCTCATATGCACGAAATGATTCTGATTACGCGCTTGCCTTAGCGGATGAATTGACAAAGAGGGGCCTCGCTTGCTTTGTGGATCAATGGGGTACGCCTTCCGGTCTGGAGTTACCCAAGGAACTTGTCGAGAGGCTCCAAAGATCCACGATGCTCGTCATCATTGGTACACAACAGGCAGGAGCCTCCGAAAACGTAATGAATGAGGTGCTGGAATTCAAAAAGACCGGGCGCCCGATAATCCCCATCACCTTCCTCGAAGAAGATGATTTTCGGAAAGTATGGAACCGCGAGATCGCGGAGCATCCCGTGGGGACGTTAGAGAGGGCGGTCTGGTACCACGAAATCGCAGGAATCGCTCGAACAGTGGAATCGAAGGCCAGACTGAAGCCAGGAGACGCGAACGCGAGCGTGGTACCTTCAGCACAGGTTGTCACACGCATCGTTAATGCGGAAGGCTTTCTGAGCCGCAGCCGGCGATTACGAAAGACCTTCTGGAGCACTCTCGCCTCTCTTCTGAGTGTGCTTGTACTGGCAGGACTCATCGGTGTAACGCTCATTGTCAAAGCCAATCAAAGGGTCCGACAAGCTCAGGCCGAGCAGGCCAGCGCGGAAGCGAATGCCAACAAGGCCGCGGTGAACTTAGCTGGGGCCGAGCGCTTGCGCACCGAAGCCGAAGGAAAAAAGGCTAAAGCCGAGCAGGACCTGGCGGCGATCGAAGGGAAACTGGATAAGGCCTCGGCGGATCTGGTCGTGGCTAATAAGAAAACGGAAGAGGAGCAGACCAAAGCGGATAAGGCGCGGCGTGAAGCGGCGCGGCAGAGCCAGATAGCTCTTTCGCGACAACTATCCTCGTCGGCGTTATCTCATTTGGACGACCAACTGGACGAAGCGATGTCTTTGAGCATGAAAGCGATGGCGGCGTCTCCCGTCCCGACCTTTGAAGCCCGAAGAAGCATTTTTGCCGCCCTGCTACACAGTCCCCACCTGCTTAACTTCATCGGCAAGCAGAAGAGCGATGGGCATAGAAAGGTGGCTTTCAGTGCAGACGGAAAAAAGGCCGCGTCATCGTCTTGGGAGCGATCAGGAACTGATTCCGACGGCAATCCGACTTTTGAAAACGTCGTTGCCGTGTGGGATACGAACAATGCAGCGCGGAAGCCCCGGCCGCTGGGCCGTGTCGGAGATCAGATTTCCACGATGATCTTCAGCCATGACGGTCAAACACTGGCCGTGGTCGACGATCAGGGCAAACTTCACTTGTGGAATACGGCGACGGGCATCGAGTTGAAACCCTCGCCGAGCATCCCTTCAGGCCGCATAGACAGTATCGCTTTCAACATGGAGGGCCGCGAGTTGGCCGTTGGGTACGAGTACGAGCCTGTCTCGCTGTGCGCGTTGACGGCTGAGACAGCGACGTGTCGGGCACTTTCCCCGCTTGAAGATCCCAATACCGAGGCGGGGCAGCAGGATGAGGATGACCGCAGAGAGGTCCGTAATCTCGCGTTCAGCCGCTCCGGTAATAGGCTCGCCGTTTCCTTGGAAAATGGGTCAGTCTTTCTTGTCAAAATCGACAGCCACACGCCGCCGGTAAAGCTTTTCCAGGTTAAGAACTTTGGCAACGGTCAGGCCGACTCTCGAGCCGCGCACGCAAGCCTGCTTTTCAGTCCAGACGGTAACGTGCTGGCGTATGCCGCCGAGACGGGAAAAATCGTCATGTGGGACCTTAAAGCTGGAAAGCAGATGGGTGACATTCTGGAAGCGGGTAGCACCTACTACTTGCTTGATTACCGGCTGGTCTTTAGCCCTGATAGCAAGTTGCTGGCTTCTTCCGGCAGTTGGAACACTATTCGCGTCTGGGACGTCGCTGAGAAACAACAGAAAGAGTGTCCCCAGATAAGCACCGACTGTGCTGAAAAATGCAAGGATTCTTTCTGTCATTTGGGGCGAACGATAGACCTAAGCAGCGGCAACGACAAGGCTATCATGACGATCATAAGAGATATGACTTTCAGTAGTGATGGAGTGTCTGTTTTAGCTGTGACGGCTGATAGGCGAATGGTTCGATGGAATCCTCAACTTGAAGGAGATCATATTGAATTTGAACGCGCGTTGAAAGGACACGAAGGTAGTTTCGACGAAGTGTTTATCACCGAAGACGCCGAAAAAGTTTTGACCTATAGCGAGAGCGGATATCTGGTTTCGTGGGATGTGGAAAAACCATACCCCCTGGGATCGGCGATTGATGAAAGTGAAGTCGAGTCGGGAAAGGCATTGCCGGGGCAAGATCCTCAATTCAAGCCATTTCACTCAGTAGACTCTCTCGCTCTCAATCCACATCGTGCGGAGTTAGCAGTCGCAACTGACGGCGTCCTTTTATGGGATGAAGCCAAACAAGAGAAGATTAACTTTTACCCATTTCCCGAACCAGGAAGAATAATCAAGATAGCTTTCAGTAGCGACGGGAAGGAGCTGGTTTGGGGAGACAACAGAGGCTACCTGTCGCACCTGAACGTGGACTCAACTCAGACTCCGCAAAGTGTTTCTATGCCTGACTTATTGGCCTTTGGGGCAGCTTCCAAGATAGGTGGCCTGCTTGATGTGAATTTGGAATTCAGTCCCGACCTCGGGCTCATCGCCGCGCAACACGATCAGGAGCTGATCTTGCTGAACGGGAAGTCAGACCAGCACGAGTTGCTCAGCAAACTCTTCTTGCCGGAACTCGGAAATCCACATCTCGATCAGACGCCATTCGCGTTTAGTGCCGACAAGAAGCTGATCGTTGGTGGTCATGGAGTAGCTCTTTACGATCTGACGAACCCACGCAAACCGGTAAGGCTGGATTTTGTGGACATGGGAGCGGGCAAACCCTTTGCCGACGACGTTGCGAGTGTCAGGTTTAGTCGAGACGGCAAAACCCTGGCGATCGGAACCACAGGGGGTGACGTGGTCCTTTTTCATGTAGGTAAAAATCTAGAAAATCTGAGGACGCTGGGCCAGGTGGTTAATTGGAATAGTGGATCCAATGAGATCATCAGTCTAGCGTTGAGTCCGGACGGGAAAACGCTGGCGGCGGGGAGCAGGAGCGGAGTGATCACGCTCTGGGACATCCCGGCGCGTGCGGCTCTCGGTCAATTCCTCCCCTGGCTGGATCGGCGCATCTTTCGTGCGGACCTATCCGCGCCCGTCTATGAACTCCTTTTCAGCAACGACAGTAGGAGACTTGTGTCCGTCAGCCGTAACGGCACCATTTCCTGGGACGTTGATTACGAGTCATGGGAGCGACGCGCCCGTGATGTTGCTAATTTCAAATCCGGTGGGGGCGGAGAACCGCAGCGAGTCAAGAGAAAGTCGAAATTGGCGAATGACTGATAACCACACCGCAGCAGCTCGCGGAATAGACCGCGTAGACTTAAATTAGGAAGAACGCGACTCCGGTTTTGTTTACGCCATTGTACCTCTGTCGGCCGCTTCGCGGTCGCCAGAACTTCTTCACGATCTGTTCCTGGTGTTCGCTGCGCTCACCCCAGGCTTTATGCTGCCGGCCGCTCCGCGGACTCTACGCCTACACCACGGTTAACGTTCGACCGTGATCCCAACGTCTTATGGATCATGCATCGCTATTTCTCGAAGGTTGTTGGGTTCCTTTTTGTAGGGACGGTACTGCTCTGCGGTGGCGCTAAGGCCTCAAGTTTTGCAAACACCAATCCAATTCAGGAAGCTAGATATGTCACGTTAGGTGGTATCGAGCAGTGGATCACCATTCGTGGCGCTGACCGCGCGAACCCGGTGCTGTTACTGATTCATGGCGGACCCGGCGATGCCCAATCTGCATTACGCAGCACCTATGCGGTTTACGAAAAAGACTTCACCATTGTGCAATGGGACCAGCGAGGCGCCGGCAGAACTTACCTGAAGAACCCGAACTCACCGCCCGTAGTTGAACGCGTCGAGCTGGACGGCATCGAACTCGCTCAATACCTCTGCTCTTACCTGACCAAGAAAAAGATTCTGCTGCTGGGTCATTCCTGGGGAAGCCATCTGGGAGTCGAGATGGTGCAGCGTCGTCCCGAGTTGTTTGCGGCTTACGTCGGTACCGGACAGGTAGGAAGTTGGCGGGCGAACGTGCGGGCGCAGTTTGATTTTATGTTGGCCCAGTCGCGCCGCGCGCATGACCGCCAGAAGGTTGCGTTAATGGAAGCGATCGGCACGCCAGATCCCACCGACGCGAAGCAGTATTTTTCCTGGTGGAGAATGCGCAACCCTTACATGCCGCCGTCTGACGCGAAGTGGTTTGAAGACCTGCAGCAGATGATCCAGAACAATCCGGAGTTCACCGAGGAGTATCTGAAAGCGTGGGGCGAGGGCATGGGTTATTCGGGGCAGACGACCTTAAGCGGAATGCTCAGCACGGAACTGCCAACTACCGCCAGGACCATAAAGGTTCCTTTCTTCGTGATTCAGGGTAAGGACGACATGGCGACGCCGACCTCAGTAGCGGTGCAGTATTTCAAGGTCGTTAAAGCGCCGAAGAAGAAACTGATCCTGATAGAACATGCGGGCCATTTTGCGTTGGTTACGCATCGCGAAGAATTCCTCGCCGCGCTGCTCAAGTGTGTGAGGCCTTAACTTGAAATTGAGGTCAGGCCTTCCTCGTCGGCCATCACATGAAATTCGGGGTGTGCAGTTCTGAGATGATTTTGGCCTGTGCGGCAGTAAAACCAGCGTTGCCTAATCTTCTGACGCGGTTAAGGTGCATAGTTTCCAGCAACTGGCGAAAGGCCTCATGTCCTTTCGCGACCGCTCGCGCTTGCGTGCTTCCGGCCGCCAGAATCGTGAGCGCGTCCTGAAGCGGGGCCGGTACTCCGTCGATACCGTGCAGCGCGGCGGCGCGTCTGCGGACCGCCGCCTCGAGTCTGCCATAGAGGTTTGGATCGGCAGCCAGACCGGCGCGCACATGAGCCAATCCAAAATGGACGTGTCGCGACTCATCATTTCGGGCGCGGCTAACCAGTTCCGCGGTAGCTTCGTCGGGCGCATAGCGCTCGATGAAACTTAAAAGATCCAGAAAAGTTCCTTCGCCCAGGACTGATAATAGAAAAGCTGCCTCGGTGAAATCGTCTGTCTGCAGCAGCGATAGCAGCGACCGCGAGGTCGTCACCGACGAGATGCCTAACCCTCGTCCGCACAGACGGGCCCGCTTTAAAAAGACATCGATGTGACGAGCTTCGTCGGCCAGTTGCGTGGCGAGGAACATGGCGACCTCTGCATACGCCGGATGAATCCTGGCGATAAAACGTGAGGGCAAATAAAGAGCGGACAATTCGTTCTCGGCGAGAAACGTCATGACCTGGATTAGAGCTCGTTCCAATTCAGGAGCCAGCGGTTTGACCCTGGACCAGGGGATGTCGGTCGTCGCGTCCCATTGTGCGCTCACGGCTTGATCGTAAAGGATAGCGACTTCCGGCGGCGCCACCCGATCACGTTCGTTAAGCGTGAAAGGATATGATGGGCCACCTGGTTCGACTTGCGCGCCGCGCGGAGCAAAGCCGCTGCTGGGATCAGCACCTGGCTGCATGGGCGCGGCCTTGAGCACCTCTGCTGCGGTTAGTCTTCCATCGTGCGACTCTAACGCGCTCTGCTCTGCGGCGGGTTTTAAGGGAGCCGAAAAGCGACCGCGACCAATCAGATGACGATCCGAACCATCCGCAATTTCTTCAACGCCCAGATATTCGTGACGTTGCGCGCGGCACCAGCTGGAAAGATCCTCGCGCACCGCACGGGACTTTGAAAGCACCGCCAGCACGCCGCCCGGCTCGAGCTGATCGAGGGCGGGACGCACGAGTGCCAGCAGGCCACCTCCGAGCGGCAGTTCGCCACCGTCAACTGCGATCACCGCAACTTCCGTAATCATTCTGAGTTAGTTCGCTGCTGAAGTCGGCGAAGCCGATGGATGAGAGTAGCCCAGCGCTTTAGCGCTGGGAACCGGGTCATGATAGAACCGAGTCCGCGAAGCGGACGAATGAAAAAGCGGCTTCATTCCTTGGGCATTTCAGTCGTCCGCTTTGCGGACTGCGACTCCAACCTGGCGTCCTCCCAGCGCTAAAGCGCTGGGCTAATCTCACTCAGTCCGCTTCGCGGACGCAGCACATCGACTTTTGCAGCAAAGCCATTCTGAGTCAGTTTGTTTTGAGGGCGTCTTCCAGACTGCAATAACCTTCTTCGCGCGGCGGCAGCCATTCCCGCAACCCTTCGAGCTCCAGCAGCGTGCGATGTTTCGGATTCTCCCAGCTCATCGCAAACAGGGCGCGCTTAAAAGCGTCGATCTTCTCAGGTGAAAGATGCGGATGCGCGTCGAACATGCAGTGATCAAAACCGGGCGTGGTCCACAAGACTTCAACTCGCGCGGAATCAACATGGCCGGCGGCCTGCTCATTCACCCAGACGAGATCGCCTATCGTACCGGCGTCCGCCTGTCCTTCATGCAACGCCCTCAACACGTCGATTTCACTGGTGCCGGTGTCGCCATGTTTACCCGGATCCGTGTCGAAGGTGACTACCTTCACGCGGCTGATGTCGATACCTGCCTGCGCCAGAAAATACAGCGGCAAGATCCGAGCCTGGGTTGAGTCCGAACTGCCGACAGCTACGGTCTTGCCTTCCAGATCCTTTAGTGAGGTGATCCCGGCGCCTCGCCTCACGATTACCTTCGCGTGGAAGTCTCGATCGCTGTCGCGCATTCCCAGAGATATTGACTCGCCATTAGTGCGCTGCTTTACCTGCACATGGGCCAGCGGCGTATTCCAGGCGATGTCGATATGCCCCTTGAGAAGTTCTTCGACCTGACGTTCGTAGTTCGAGAAGAGAGCAAAATCCATGGGCACGCCCTCACTCGCGAAGTGCTCTCGAATTCCCTCCCAGATCGTAACCACCTTTGGATCGTAGGCGACCGCGCCCAACAGAATGGACTCATCGTTACTCATTTTGATCTTTCCTGCTCGAGACATTTATGAAATTAGAACAACGGTAATCCGGTCAGGGCCTTCCCAATGAAGTCGTTCAGGTGGTCCACCGTGGGCGCCATGACCCAGCCTGCACGCGCATCGCGAAAGAGACGTTCAATGCCAAGGTGGCGCGAGAATGCCGCGCCGCCACAGGCCTTCATCGCCAGGTCCGTAACTTCAACGGCAGCTTCGAGCGCGGCCAGCCTGCTCTGCAAAACCAATAGAGGCGTTGAGGCGTCGGGTTCTTCCAGATGATTCAGGGTGTAACCGAGCAAACTTCGTGATGCTTCGGTGCGGACGCTCATCTGGGCCAGGCGAGCACGCAAAATCGGCAAATCGCGCAAACTGGATCCATCGTGAGCAAACCCGGTCCCGACCAGATGTTCCGTGGTGCGCTGCACTGCGGCGCGGCACAAGCCGTTGGCCATCGCCGCGGTGCCCACGGCAAACCAGGGCAGGACGACCTCGAGAATCACCTTTGGCCCTTCGCCCAAAGCGGAAATCAGATCGCTTCGCGGTACGTTGATCTTGTCTAACGTGACGGGGGCCGATTCATTTCCCCGCAGACCCAAGCCATTGAAAGCTGAAGTCACTGCCACTCCCGGCGCCTTACTTCGCACCAGATAGACCGTCGATTCAAGCGGCGAAACTGCGTTCGGTTTCTGCGCGGTGGAAACGTAAGAATCCGCATGGCCAGCCGCGGTGACCCAGGATTTTGAAGCTGAAGTGACAAAGTGGCCGTTGTTCTCTTCCAGTTTTGAAACCGGCGCCCAGAATTGCGAACGCGATCCCGATTCAGAGAAGGCGAGCGTGGTGAGATGCCGGCCGGCCGCAATCTCTGTAAGCATCGCGTCCCGATCGACCAGCGTGTCAGAAGTGGCGATGGCTTGCGCGGCGCTCACATGCATCACATAAACCATCGCGCTTGATCCGCAAGCGGCGGCCAACTCTTCGACGACACCGGCAAAAGCGCGCATTCCTTCGCCCTTGCCCCCGACAGATTTCGGAAGACAAAGTCCGTAGAGACCGGCCGCGGCCAATGCATCCATACTCTCTACGGGAAATCGCCCAGCGGTATCGACTTCGCTTGAATTCGGCAACGCAATCTCGTTGGCGATCGTGGACGCGGCGGACGTGTGCTCTCGTGCGCTTTCCGACAGGCCGTAAACATGAACCGTCATTAATTTCTCCTACCCGTAACTTATGAAAGGCGTATCACGGTACCCTTTCAGCAGCTAATCTCAAAAGTCTCGAAAGTCTTGTCTGTAATCATACGATTATAAACGTAGATCGACGCTGACACTCAAACCTGGTGGTCTGAGACGGCGGTGAATTCAGCTAAAGCCGATTTTCATTTTGATTAGAGATCCACTAGCTAAAGCTAGTGGCAATTGAGAGCTAGTGGCAATTGAGAGTGGCAATTGAAGGTTGGCGTCTCATAGTTCCATGCGGCTTTCAAAATAGTGTTGTTGCCCGGTTAGCGGATCTTGAAATGTAAGCGACTTCGCCAGCAGCTTTAAGGGGCTGGAAAAATCGTCCTCTTCTGAACGGTTGATCGCGGGATAGAGTTTGTCATTGATGATAGGAATTCCTAAACCGGCGAGGTGCAGGCGCAGCTGGTGCTTCCGGCCGGTAACGGGAACCAATTGATAGAGAGTGTTGCGTCCCAGATTGCGTATGGCGCTGACATGAGTTTCGGAATTCGGCTCACCCGAAACTTCCTTCATACGAAAGAATGGTTCGCCCCGCGCAATGCGACTCCGCCGAATCGTCGGGAACTGAGCATTCTCCAACGTTGGCGCCAGTGCTTCGTATACTTTTCGAACCTTCCGATTTCGAAAGAGTGACGTGTAGTGGCCTCTCGTGCGCGGGTTGACGGAAAGCAAGAGGACGCCCGCAGTCTCCCGATCGAGACGGTGTATGGGAACCAGGTCTTGCAGTTGGTGGTGCTTTCGCAGTCTGACCAAGAGCGTCTGGTGCAGAAACCTGCCCGCGGGAATCACCGGCAGAAAGTGCGGCTTGTCAGCAACCAGGATGTGTTCATCCTGATAGAGCACCTGCTCAACATACGGAATGATCTTTTCATCTTCCAGTTCGCGGTAATAATAAATGCAGGCCCCAGCTCGATACGCAGTCTGTTGATCTATGCGTCGTCCGGTTTCATCCAGCACCTCCCCCCTGGCCATTCGCGCAGTCCACGTTTCAAAATCAACCTGCGGATACTTTTCTTTGAAGAAGTCCAGGACAGTTTTCCAGGCGCCGGGCGGCAGCCATTGACGGCTGGGACCAACTCCGGCAACGGTGGGAAGCGGTGGCTTCATACCACGAAATGTAACATCGCGGACGACTAATGGCAGTGAGGTATGATGAGGTCCTGTGATCAAATTGCCTGAATCAGATGAAGAGCTGTTGCGGGAGTGCGAAGTGGACACGTTTCGTTCAAGTGGACCCGGAGGACAACACGTGAACAAAACGGAAAGCGCCGTTCGCCTCAGGCACCTACCTTCAGGGGTGGTTGTTACTTCGCAAGAGGAACGCAGCCAACATCGAAATAAGGCAATCTGTCTGCAGAAGCTCCGCCAGAAGATCGAGCGTTTGAATTACCGGCCTGCCAAAAGGGTGCCGACGCACAAATCGCGCAGCGCCAGGAATCGCACGCTCGAGGAGAAGTCGCGTCGCTCACAGATCAAGCGTTTGCGCACCAAGCCGTCGCGGGATGAGTAAATTGCCACTAGCTTCAGCTCAATGGCCCGCTAGCTTCAGCTAGGTGGCAATTGAAAATGGCTAATCGCCCGTGCTGACTTCGCCGGTGTGTTGACGGACGCCGGTCAAGATCCAGCGCCCGCCCAATCACCGCTCACTGTGGTCCGAAGCGCTCGCGGTATTCTTTCGAGGCGATGAAGCCCTTGACCATCTCGGCCTTGATGAAGTCGCCGCCGAACGAGTTCAGCTTGGAGAACCAGAACTGGTACCCCTCGTCGCCGAAGTCCGGTGCGTCTGTCGGGTTCCGCCGCAGATAGCCATAGTATTCCGAAAGGACGAACGAGGGATTGCGTTCCGCCTGTCGCACCGAGGCGGAGTCGGCCACCGCGCGCAATGCCGCGACCCGTCCCGCTGTTCCGCCCGCGCCAAAGGCGTTAATCGCGCCCGTCCGCTCGGTTTCTGTCGGCGTCACCGCGGCCGAGGCAAAGAGCGCGTCAACGTATTGGCCTGCCGCCGTGATCGGGAAACGCGCGAGGAAACCGCCGCTCGTCACGATCTGCTGTGCGTAAAGCTGTTTGTTAGCTTCGAGTTTTGCTTCGTACCCGGTCTGGCCGACGATGACGCCGTTCGCCACCTGACGCGTATCAGGCATGAACTGGAGGTAGGGCAGACGCGATGCCGGGTCGGCTGAGAGTCGCCCGAAGGCCACGCGTTGGCTGCGGAGGACGAAGCCGCTGGTCTCCTGGAACTCGGTCGAAACAAAGAAAGCGGCCGACGTGTTTATGCGCTTGACCTCGCGGCAGCCTGCATCCGCACCGCACGACGTGATGTTGCCCACCCAGAAGGCGAGCCCCGCCGCGTCGGGTTCGCGCCCGAGAAAGTCCAGGTAATGCTGGCGAACGAAAAACGTCGAGTCGTCGATCGGGTTGGGGCCCGTCGTCAGGTCGTCGTCGGTGATGGTGACGACGATCTGCCCCGGGCTGCCCACGGCGCAATTGCCCGAGGGATTCGACAGCGTGACCATGAAGTTCTCCGCCCCTTCGATGAGAGCGTCGTTTACGAGCAGAACGTTGAAGGTCTTTGACGCCTCACCCGGCGCGAACTGTACGACGCCGGAGCCGAAGGTGTAGTCCCCCTGCTGCTTCGCCGAAAGATCGCTGGTCTCAAATTTGACGCTGGCCACGCCGCTGGTGCTGCCGGTGCGATTAATGGTGATCGTGACGCTGCCGGAAACCGCGCTCTCTGCGACGCTGGCAGTTGGACTGCTGAATTGGAAGATGCTGGTGGCATCGTCGTCATTGATCGTACCCGTGCCCTGAGCGAGCGAGATCGTAGCGTTCACGGCGCCCGTCAGGTTAACAAAGAAGGTCTCGTTTCCTTCGGGAACCGTATCGCCGTTTATTGGCACACTAAAGTTAGCTGTGGTCGCTCCAGGCAGAAAGATCAGCGTAGTTGCGGCTGATTGGTAATCAACCGGCGCCGTCGCCGTCCCGTTGGAGGTGAAGGCGTCCACTGAGATGGTTGACGCGCTGGCCGCCGAGAGCGTGGCGGTAAACACCGCGTTGCTCGAACCACTATTGCCTTCTGCGCTTGCCACGTTGTTGATTGAGATGGTCGGTGGCGGAGTAAACGGATCGTCGTCGATTATCGTGCCGATGCCCTGCGAGTCGACCAGCAGCGCGCCGACTGGATTGGAGAGATTCAGGATGAAAGTCTCGTTGCCTTCCGGCAGCGTATCGCCGTTGACGGGCACCGTGACAAAACGTGTCGTCTGGCCGGCCGCGAAACTGACCGTGCCATTCACGCTGGTGTAATCGCCGGGCGACACGGCCGTTGTGTTGAAGGTGACATAGTCCACGGTGACGGTCGTGTTGGTCGGCGCGTCGAGCGTTACCGCGAAGACGGCACCGGTCGAGCCGGCGTTGCCCTCAGGCACAGTCACGTCGCTGACCCTGATGGTCGTTGGGTTGACCGCCTCGAGCGTCAGGAAATTCACCGGCTGCCGGTTACCGAAGGTATAGGCGCCCTGCGTGCCGGTCGCGCCGTTCGTGGCAGCGAGCGCAAGGTTCGTCGTTCCCGTTGTGTTGAGATTCAGCAGGTCGCCTGGGAAGGTCGGGGTCGTCGGGTCGCCGCCGTTAACGGTGAACGTGACAGTTGCGCTCGGCGTGATGTTGAAAGTGTCGTTGCCGAACATTCCATTAAGGTTAATGGTGGTTAGATCGTTGACGCCAACCAGGCTGCCCACCAGGAAAGTGTCGTTGCCGGCGTAGCCGCTGACCGTCAGCGTCTCGACAGTACCGATGTCAATGTCATTCGACGTGTTGGTGGTGTGGAGAATTAGACGCCCGGGCCCGCTGGGCGAGAACGTCGCCGGCTCCGCGAAAAAAGCATCGACATTTTGTTTGCCGTTGACGTTGACAAGGTCACTGCCCGGACCGCCGTCAATAATCGGTGGTGCGAAGGTAAGATCCAGGGCGTTCACTAGTATCGTGTCGTTGTTGCCCTCTCCCTGCACTTTGTCGCCGGAGAAGCAAGGTCCGCCGTAGAGCGTGTCGTCACCTGGACCGCCGCGCAATACATCGTCGCCTACGCTGCCGACGAGGCTGTCGTTCCCGGAACCGCCGATCACCGTCGTGATTCCCTGGATGCCGCCGACGCTGATGCCGGTGGCCGTGCCCTGCGTTGGGTTGAAGAGGCCGTTTGGCACTATCTGGCCGCGCAGCTCGCCCGCGGGGAAGGCCGTCGTTTCGACCTCGACGTAAAGAAGGCCGCCAAAGAGAGCCGCCTCTTGCCCGGTCGGCAGGGCGACTACCGGAGCGTTGTATTGGAAGCCGTTTCCACTAGGGACTATCGAACCTAAGCCAATCAGATTCGCGACCACAGGGCCGGTGGTATTCACGGCGCCGCGGCGGAGTTTCAGTCCCGTCACCTGGGCCGGCGTGATCCCACTGACGGATAGGCCCAGCCCGAAAATGCTGTGGCTCGGGGTATCGTAATTATTCGAGCCAGATCCGAACGCAGTGCTGGTATTGGGCGGCGTCTCCTGAATCGGAGTGATGTCGGCTCCATAAAATCCGGCGTTAATGCCGAGGTTGACCGAGACCGCCGTGGTGTAGGCACTGTAATCCAGTGTGTCAGGGCCGCCCGCACCGTTGACTGTCCCATTCTTCAACGTCGCGCCGTCGCCGAGAGCGAAGACGTCCGGGGCCGTGCCACCCTTCAGGTTTATCTTCGCGACGAACCCGCTGTCCATATTATTTACGGTCATCTTCTCGCCGTCGTTACTGGCGTTGATGGCCAGCGTGTTGGCGGGGTTGGCGAAGACCACGGTCACGAAGGATCCGTTGCCGCTGCGCAGTTGGGACAGTCCGTTGCCGGGCACGCCGTCGTCTTCGAGTATCGCCTGGTTATCTCCGTCGCCGCCGGGAAGGTTATAGATAATGTCGTTGGCAGTGCCCGAGTTTGTGATTACCGGCGGAGGTGGCGGAGCAAGCGGGGCGTAAGAGAGCGCCGCAGCGGCTCTGAAGTTGGTCGCGCTACCAGCAGCGGATGTCTTGAAGTCGATGGCGAACAGGCTGACGAGCGCCGTCAGTATCATAATTGTCGCGACCAGGGCCAATGGCTGAAGGCGCTGTGGGGTAATGTTCATTCATAATCTCTTTTCCTTCTGGTTTTGGTTCAGGGACTGTAACACACAGACCAAAATGGGAGGGCCACTCTGGAACTGGAGTCAGGCTCGGGATTCTCTTAAATGGCCGGTTCACTCGCGAGGCGAAAGCAATTCAATTTAGACACAACCTATCAATAACCGTGAAAAATTAGGCTTTAATTGTCCCTAGCGCAGTGGATGGTGAGTATGTAGGTGGGTCACCGCTGCCGGCGCGATCGCGCTTTCGAAGGACCGTCGTCCGGCGGGCCTAAATCCCGCTGGTGAACAGCGGGCGCAATATTCCCTAACGTGCTTGAAGATGAAAACATTGTGGACCGCCGGCAGATTCCGGCCGGTAACCGGATCTAGTTTCCGGCCTGCCCGATAAACACGGTCTTATCAATCTTCGCCGGGTTACCGAGCACCACGAAACGGATATTGCGCATGTACTTCTGCGAGACCCGCGCCACGTCGGCGGGGGTCACGGCGCGCAGCTTTTCGAAGAAGCTCAGTGAATTGCGCCAGCCACCGCCAATCAATTCGTACTGCGCCATGTTCGCTGCCTGGGCCGCGTTGGTCTCCTGGCCAATGTAATAAGTCGTCAGAAATTGAGCGACCACGGAAGTGATGTCGTCGCGGCTGACGGGTTCGCGTTGCAAACGGGTTACTTCATTCAACATTACCCGTACCGCATCGTTGGCATATTGATCCGCGGCCGTCACATAGATACCTCCGATGTTCGCGGCTTGATTGCGCAGGAAAGCGTCAGGAGCATAAGACATATTTCGTTTCACGCGCACTTCTTCAAAGACGCGATCGCGAAGCATCGACGAAGCAACATACATCGGGTAAATGTCGGGCGAGGTAATCGGCGGCGCGGTATAGAAGCCCTGAATGTAATTGGTCGGCAATTGGCGGCTGGTGACTTCCAGCGTAGAGGCGCTAAACACGAGCTGTGGCAGCGCCGGCGCCTTGTAATCGCCACGCGGCAATTTTCCGAAGCTGGCGGTGACCCGCGCTTTCAGTTGTGCGGCATCGAGATCGCCGACAATCACCAGCAACAGACGCGATGTCTGCATCACGCTTTTGTGATAGGCGCGTATGTCCTGGAGGCTGAGACGGGCGATGCTCTCGGCCGTGCCTTGCGGCCGGTTCAAGTATGGATGACCTGCGTAAGCGACCTTTTCCTGCAGTCGCTGCAGATAGGTGTCCGGCTCATCGGTGTCGTCGCTTAAGCTCGAGAGCAGGCGGGCTTTGACCAGGTCGAAATCCTCTTTGGTAAACGCCGGGTTCATGGCCACGTCGGCAAAGATGTCCCAGGTCTTATCGAAGTTCGCGCGCGTAGTTGTCATCGCCAGCGCTGAATAATCGTAGTTGACCGATTCACCAATGACCGTTCCCATGCGCGCCAGTTCCTTACGCATGCGGTCGCGGGGATAGGTGATGCTGGCTTCGCTGGCGACGTTCAGCATCAGGGCTTCAATGCCGGCGTTTGAGGCCGTGATGTTTTCCGATCCGCCGCGAATGTAAAGTTGCGCGGCCACGGTCTGGCTGCCTTCGCGCCGCTTCACCAGGACTTTGAGGCCGTTAACGTCGAGTTCGGTTACGAGCGAAGCCTGGCGGGCTATGACGCTTTGAAAATCAGGAGTCGCAGTTTGCGTCTGGGTCGTCGTTTGCGCTGATGCTGAGGCCAATGCCAGCAGGCAAACGAATAGCGAAATCAAGAACCATTTGCCATTTATCATTTGAGATTTTTCATTTGTCATTTTCTAAATTCTCTTTTCGTCAGTGTCAGTGAGTTTGCTTGCGCGGCACCCTCCCTCACGGTCGGGTTTCTGACACTATTGCCCGATGAGATCCGCAGGCGTCAGCTTCGCCACTTGCTGGCCCTGCTCGGAAATCAAAGCCAGACTGATGTGGGGCTTACCTTGAACATAGGTGGTGAGATAGCGGCTGATATCTGCGCGCGACGTCTTTCGCAGGTTGCCGAGATAGCCGCGAAAATAATCGATGCCGGTGGACGACCACCAGAAGCCGAGCGTCTTCGCGTACTCGTCAAACTTCTCGCGTGAGTAAAGGTCGTCGGCTTCCAGCAATCCTTTGGCGCTTTCGAGTTGTTCGTCGGTGTAATAGTCCTTGTCGTTGAAATGCGCGACTTCGTTGTAGACGGCTTTCAAAGCGGCCTTGGCTTTATCAGGTGTGGTTTGAAAGACGATATTAATCGGGCCCACGTTACGCTGCGTGTAGTAGCCAATGCTGACGCCGTTGACGAGACCTGTGTCCACCAGGTTTCGCTGAAACCGCGAATCAGGCTGCGTCATAATGAATGAGAAAGTGTCGGCGGCGTAGGTAGCTGCGTCGTCCTTTCCGATTGATGGACCTTGCCAGCCGATTTCGATCAGGACGTTAGTGACCGGTTGGGTGATGACGTTGCCTTCGCTCTTGGTCAGTGGCGGGTGTTCGACCAGAGGGAACTCCACGAAGGGATCTTTCTCGCGGCGCGCCCAGTCGCCAAAGAAATCCTGCGCCATCTTGTAGATGTCAGCGGCTTGCACGTCGCCCGTCACCACCAGCGCCGAGTTGTTGGGGACGTAGTAACGTCCCTGGATGGTTTTCATCATCGCCGTGGTCGCCGTTGACACCGTCTGCCGGTTTCCCAGGGGCTGCTTCCGGCTGGTGTACTTGGAAAAGAGGCGATCGTTCATTTCCTTATTCAGGTAATAGACCGGCTCTGATTCGTTGCGGTCGATCTCGCCGATTACGACCTGACGTTCGCGCTCAAACTCTCGTTCGTCGAACAATGGATAGCGCGTTGCGTCGCGCATGAAATTCATCGCGGCGCGGATGTTCGGGCTGGTTGTGGTGAAATAATATTCAACCACTTCTTCGCGCGTTTCGCCGTTGTAAGCAATGCCCAGCTGACCAATCTTTTGCAGATAGTCTTCGGCGTTGGCAATCGCGCGATTCGCTTTAAAAAACATGTGCTCATAAAGGTGCGAGAGTCCGTTAAGTTCCGGCGGCTCAGTGAACGAGCCGTTGCGAACGGCCAATTCGACGGTCACGATCGGCACCGAATGATCCTCGAATACGATTACTTCGAGCCCGTTTGCCAGGACCTTGCTGGGAATTTCGGCTGCCGGCAGCGCCACTCGCCCGAGTGACGGCGCCGCCGCGAGACGCGCGAGAGTGCCGGCATTGCCTGCACGAAAGTTAGTTTGAATCGACGTTGGCCGCGCCATGAGCGGCGTGATCATTGAAAGGACAAGCGCCAGAATCAGGAATGATTTCTTCACGTTAACTCCGTCTCTATTCTCTGCAATGCAACTGCAAATTTTTGTATTGGTGGCCGTGAATGTGCACGACCAATCTACCATAAAGGCAACGTCGCCGCAGTCAGCGGCGACTTGCATACTTTTACGAACCGGACCGGCTTCGGGTTTTCGAGTCAGCGAGCAAAATTCGATGACTCGCCGGGCGAATTAGATGTCGTAAAGAGTTGTTAAGGTTTCGTGGAGGAGTAATGAAATTCGTAATCGACCGTCCGTTCGCAGGGCTTGAATGTAATTTCCTTGTTCAGAGTTGCGGCCGCTTTCAGCAGCCTCGCGCGCAAGTCGTTGTCGATCCGCGGTGATTTGAAAGTATTTGTATCGACGCGTTCGGCTGTCTGCGCCAGCGCCCAATACTTGCCGGGCGCGATATTGCCGATCACGAAACTGCCATCGGCGGCCACGGATTCTTCAAAGAAACGCAAAGGATTATCAGCGCTCTCGCGTTCGCTGGGCACGAGATAGACACGAAGGTTCGCCGGAATCGTCTGTTCTGCTTGAGTCGTCACGCGTCCGCGCAGGCTGGCGCCGCCTTCGGCGATGGCAATGGTGATCCCTGAAATCTTCTCGCCTGGTTTTAGAGAGAGGCCGTTTCGCGCGATGTTGCTTGCCGGCTTTGCCAGCGACAAATCTCTGAGATACCAACCGGCCGCCGGCACGCGAACCTCGAAACGGTACGCTCCGGCGGATAAGTTGCGTAAGCGGATGTCACCCTTGTCGTTGGCCACGTTTTCGTAAGACGCCGCGGCCGTGATGGATAAGTCAGGTTGCTCGGCCGGCTTGTCCTTTGCAGATTTTTCTTCGGGCCGATTGCGCCGCAGCGTCAACATGGTTTCACGCAAGGCAGTTTCCCGGCGGCGGCCACAATTGAGTTTCTGATCGGCTTCGAGATTTATGTGCGCGTCGATTGAGGCCATCGGCGCCAACGAGAGTTCAATTCCAGTGACGTCTGAGCCGCGAACAGAAATGCGACGCGGCCAGGACATCAGCGCGTCAGTGTTTGAGCCGCCGCTGCCGATTATCTCGTACTCGCCGTCGCCCACACCGTCCAACTGGAACGACCGGTCTGCACTTATCACCGATAAATTGGCGACGGTGGTGCGGCTTTCGACTTCGATCAATTTCACCGTGGAACCGTAAGGCGGGGCCGGGGTCGCACCTGAAAGTTTCCCGCTTACTGAATGACCGCGCTCGCCGCGATAACGAATGTCGACGTTCATTTCCTGATTTCCGCGGGCCGTAATTTCCACGGCAGTATCGCGCGTTGATGATGGCGCATAGGTCATTGCGTCATTGGCAAACGGATTCACGGCGAGGAAATACTGTCCCTGGCCGCCCGCCGCCACTACGTAGGTGCCAGGACGCAGCGACCAGATCCGGTAATAGCCACGGTCGTCAGTAAAAACCGGTTGCGGAGTATATGGATTCTCCACCTTGTTGCCATCCAGGTCGCGAATTTGAATTGCCCGCACCAGCACATTGACGATTGGCTCGCCAAGCATGTTCGTTATCGTGCCGGCGATCACCGCGCCCCTAATCATGGTTATCTCGACTTTGTCGCCGGGACGATAGGTAGGCGTCATCGAATTGGGCTCCTGAGTCACATAGCCCGGCGCGAAGAGATAGAAACGGTAGATTCCGGCATCAAGGCCCGGAATCTTGAAATTGCCTTCGGCATCGCTGCTGGCGCCTCGCCCCCTCCGTCCGCCCATCACGTCGAGCGAAATTCCGACACCCGCGATTGGCTGCCCGGCCTCGTTGACGATGCGGCCGCTGATTGAGTCATCTCTGGTCTGCGTGGTGTTGGTTTGCGCCGCCGCAGTAATCGCGGTAAGCACCAGCAAGACGACAGCAGCATGAGGACGAAGGCCTGCCGATTTCATCAGGGCTTTTCCTTGGGCGTGGAATCCAACGTAAACGTAATCGGGGTTTCAGAACCGTCGCTCACGGTTACGGTTTGACGCTGCGGGCGCAGGAGATTGCTCGGAAAAGCTCTGGGATCAAGCGGCATGAATTGCAGCATAACGTCGAAAGTTCCGGAGGGAATTCCGACCACCGTGAAACGGCCACGCGCGTCCACCTGTGCGGATGCAACCTGAGAGTTTTCACGCCGCACATTGACGAACATCAACACGTCCGACGGCAGCACGCCGCTTTCGGCTTTGACTTCACCCTTGATGATGCCGGTTCCGTATGTAACATAGATGCGAACC
The DNA here is from genome assembly GCA_044870975.1 of Pyrinomonadaceae bacterium. Classification (GTDB taxonomy): domain Bacteria; phylum Acidobacteriota; class Blastocatellia; order Pyrinomonadales; family Pyrinomonadaceae; genus UBA11740. The sequence continues at coordinate 274 of JBIOZK010000012.1, read as the reverse complement.
CCGGAAACATTTTGTCCAGAGGTGAGTTCCAACTGTCGGTTGGGCAATTCGCGATCAGTCATGATGTGCGAGATTGTGTATCCCTTTCCGTAACCGGACGCGGCGAAACCCACGACGCTCAGCCCGACCCTACCCGGCCGCAATCCTTCAAGTTGAAAAGAACCGTCAGGGCCAATTTGTGAGATGGTGCCGGTGCTGAAAACCTGGATACCTGTTGAGCCAGGCTCGACGTAACCGCTAACCGTCAGCCGCCAGAGTCCAGCCAATGCCTCCT
>JBIOZK010000011.1:0-6434 GCA_044870975.1 Pyrinomonadaceae bacterium | reverse complement strand
GAATACTCAGCCCTGGTGGCCGCCGGTGCTTTGAATCTGGGCGACGCGATCCGGACTGTGAGGGTGCGGGGACGTTACATGCAGGAGGCGGTTCCGGTGGGCGCCGGAGCTATGGCGGCGATTCTCGGGGCGGATCTGGAAACGGTGACTGCCGGTTGCGAGGAAGCCAGTCAGGGAGAGGTTTGCAGTGCGGCTAACATTAATTCGCCGGGTCAGGTGGTCATTGCGGGCGCCACCGGCGCCATCGATCGCGCGATTGTTATTTTGAAAGAACGCGGCGCCAAAAGGGCGATGAAATTAAACGTCAGCGCCCCTTTTCATTGCGCCATGATGAAGCCGGCGCAGGATCGTCTGGCGGCCGACCTGGACACAATCCAGTTTAGTGACAGTGAAATGCCTCTGGTCACAAACGTCGACGCCCAGGCCGTCACCAGCGCTGATTTACTGCGCGACAGTCTGGTGCGACAGGTTTCGCAGCCGGTCCGCTGGCTTGAGTCAGTTGAATTTTTGATCAGTCAGGGTGTACAAACTTTTATTGAAATCGGTCCCGGAAAAGTTCTGAGTGGTTTGGTGCGGCAGATTAATCGCGATGTCCGTTGCGTGAACGTCGAGGATACAGCTAGTCTACGTTCCGCTCGCGAAGCGGTCGCGAATTGAAGTGGCACAGACTTCAGTCTGTGTAGCAGCTTTGGAAAATATAAGGTCACAGACTGAAGTCTGTGCCACAAATTAGAGGAGCAAACGAATGCCCGATCAAGAGATCGAAGCTAAAGTCAAACAAATCATCGTCGATGAACTCGGTGTTGATGAGAATGAAGTAACACCGAACGCGCGATTCATCGATGACCTGGGCGCCGACTCGCTCGACACTGTCGAGTTGGTGATGCGCTTTGAGGAGGAATTCGGCATCGAAATTCCCGACGAGGACGCCGAAAAGATTCAGAGCGTGCGCGACGCCTACAACTACATCGATCAGCATAAAGCCAGCAAGTAAGAATGTAGGGGTAGGGCCTGGCCCTGCCCGCGCTGGACTTGAATGATAACGCGGGCAGGGACGAGCCCTGCCCCTACATTTCCATTATGGACAATTCCGTTTTGAAGCGTCGCGTAGTTATTACCGGGCTGGGTCTGATCACCCCTGTTGGAAATTCAGTCGAGACTACCTGGGCCGCGCTGAAGGAAGGCCGCAGCGGCGCGGATTACATCCAAAAGTTTGACGCCGAAAAGTTTCCCGTTCGGTTTGCCTGCGAAGTCAAAGACTTCGACCCGCTGAACTATGTCGAAAAGAAGGAAGCGCGCAAGATGGGCGCTTTCATTCAGTACGCCATCGCCGCGTCGCAGGAGGCAGTGAGCGACAGCGGGCTGAAAATAACCGACGATGTTGCAGAGGGGGTCGGCACTTACATCAGCAGCGGCATCGGCGATTTCTGGGCGATCGAGCGCGAGCACGAAAAGCTTCTGAAAGATGGTCCCGGACGCATCTCACCTTTCTTTATTCCGTCGGCCATCGTCAATCTCGCCTCCGGCCAGGTTTCAATTCGTCACAATGCGAAGGGTCCGAATTCAGCCACGGCGACGGCCTGTTCCGCCGGCGCCCATGCCATTGGCGACAGTTTTAAAATCATTCAGCGTGGCGATGCCGAAGCAATGATCTGCGGCGGCGCCGAATCAGCAATCACGCCAATGGCCGTGGCCGGATTCGCGGCGTTGCGAGCGCTATCAACCCGCAATGATGATCCGAAGCACGCGTCGCGACCATTCGAATTACATCGTGAGGGCTTCGTGATCGGCGAAGGCGCCGGCATCCTGATTCTGGAAGAACTCGAATTTGCCAAAAGACGAGGTGCGCGCATCTACTGCGAAGTTGTCGGATATGGGATGACCGGCGACGCCTTCCATATCACGATGCCCGACCAGAGCGGCTCAGGCGCAGTGCGCGTCATGCAGAAGGCTCTGAATGACGCTGGTGTCACTCCAGAGCAGGTGGGCTATATCAACGCTCACGGCACATCGACTCCTTACAACGACAAATTCGAGACCATGGCCATCAAGAAAACCTTCGGTGATCACGCTTACAAGATGGCGATCAGCTCGACCAAATCGATGACGGGGCATTTGCTCGGCGCGGCCGGCGGTGTGGAAGGCGTCTTCTCGGTGCTTTCAATGCATCGCAACCTGCTGTTGCCGACCATGAATTACGAACAACCCGACCCCGATTGTGATCTGGATTACGTTCCGAATCAGGCCCGTGAGGCTAAACTCAATTACGCGCTGTCCAACAGTTTTGGGTTCGGCGGAACCAACGCGGCTTTGCTGTTCAAGCGTTACGAAGAATAGCTGTCAGTTATCAGCTTTCAGCGGAGGGAGATGGTGCTGCTGAGAGCTGAGCGCCGACGGCTGATAGCAAACCATGAAAATTCTCGTTCTCATGAAGCAGGTGGCGAATAAAGACGCGATCCTGCGAATCAACAAAGACTCGACCTGGATCGAGGAAGCCGATCTTTCATTCGAAGTTAGCGAATCAGACGGTTATGCGCTTGAAGAAGCGCTGCGAATTAAAGAAAAGGTCGGCTCGGGCGAGGTCGTGGTTGTCTCGATGGGGCCGCAGCGCGCCAAGAGCGTCATCAAGGACGCGCTCGCGCGTGGCGCCGATCGCGCGCTTCACGTCACCGGCGACGAGGTTGTGCATCTGTCGCCCTTCGCCGCCGCGTCGGTGCTGGCGGAAGCGATTCGCGATGAGAACGCTGACCTGATAATGACGGGTCTGCAATCGGACGATTACGGCTACGCGCAAACCGGCGTGATTCTCGCTGAGATTCTGGGTCTGCCGCACGCGACGATTGTGATTGAAGTTGACGCCAGCGGTGAGCAACTGCGAGTCAAGCGCGAACTCGAAAGCGGCTGGTATCAGTGGTACACGATGCCGAAGCCGGCGTTGCTGACGATTCAGTCCGGCATCAGCCAGATTCGTTATGCGACGCTGAAGGGCATCATGGCCGCGAAAAAGAAAGAGATTAAAGAAGTCGCGCCGAATGCTGAATTAACCGGCAAGCCTTCGCATCAGCGGATCGAAAAAATCTATCTGCCGCAGAAGTCTAAGCAGACGCAGTTCCTGGGCGATGGCGATGCCAAGAGGGGCGCGGTGGAACTGGCTGAGAAGCTGCGAACCGAAGCGCGTGTAATTTAGTGGCACAGACTTAAGTCTGTGTTCATTCATGAAAGACAATCACAGACTGAAGTCTGTGCCACAAAAATGAGCATCCTCGTTTTCATCGAACACAAAGCGGGCGCGCTGAACAAGACTTCGCTCGAAGCGATTGCTGCCGCACAGAAGCTGGGCGCCGACACGGGCGCGAAAGTCTCCGCGGTGGTTTTAGGTTCGCCATCATTGGCGGCCGAAATTGCGCCGTACGATCTGGAGAAAGTTATCTCGGCTGAAAACGATAAGCTGAACGACTACACGCCTGATGCTTACGCGGACGGCCTTGAGAAGGTCATCCGCGCAGTGAATCCGTCCTACGTCGTCATGTCACACACCTACCTCGCGCGGGACTTTGCGCCCAAGGTAGCGGCGCGGTTCCAAAAAGGTTTGATTGGTGACTGTATTCGCATGAGTGTCGATGGAGGCAAAGCGACTTTCACGCGCCGCATCTTCCTCGGAAAACTCGATGCTGATGTCGTGGCCGATGGCGAGCCGCCCACGTTTGTGACGTTTCAGTCGGGCGCGTTTCGTGGTGACCAGGCAGCCAGGGGAAGCGGCGCCGCCGTCGAATCGATGAATGTCGAAGTCGGCGAAGTGCGCATGACGCCTGAAGCGCCATTCCAGGAAGCGAAGCAGGCAGTCGATCTCAGTAAGGCCGATGTGATCGTCGCGGTTGGTCGCGGCATCAAGAGCAAGGACAATCTCGCCCTGGCTGAGAAGCTGGCCGAGGCTCTGGGAGGCGATCTCGCAGCGTCCCGTCCAATTTGCGACGCCGAATGGCTGCCAATCGATCGACAGATTGGCTCCTCAGGTCAGACAGTCGCGCCGAAACTGTACGTCGCGATCGGCATCTCCGGGGCGATTCAGCATTTGGTCGGCATGAAGAACTCGCAGACGATTGTCGCAATCAACAAAGACCCTGAAGCTCCAATCTTCGATATCGCTGATTACGGCATCGTGGGCGATCTCTTCGAAGCTGTTCCCGTTCTCACCGAAGAAATCAAAAAGCTCAAAGGCTAATCGCTGATCGCGGTTTTGCCTTTTCGATCTGCAAGTCATAACATCTTCTCGTTCCCTCAAAAAAAGAAAATCTTTGCTACGGAGGTTTGTGTTATGTCCTATCGTCGTGTGTTTACGACCGCAGTATTCCTTTCATTAATCGCGCTCGGCGTAATCTGCATACGCAGTTCCCGGGCGGGTTCGCCAGCGGAGGATCTAACGGCAATCGATGTCTTCGCCGGCAATCCGCAACAGGCGGTGGCATCGGGTTTTGATTTTTCGAGCATCGATCGCACCGTCAGTGCTTGTCAGGATTTCAATCAGTTTGCGAATGGCGGCTGGAAGGCGAAGAACCCGATTCCGGGTGCGTACTCGGTGTGGGGACGCTTCACGCAACTCGACGAACAGAATCAGAACGTGCTGCATGACATCCTGGACGGATTGGCAAAGAAAAGAAAGCTGACCGCCAATGAACAGAAGATTGCCGACTTCTATGGCTCGTGCATGAACGAGCAGGCAATCGAGGGTGAGGGAATCAAGCCCTTGCAGTCTGAACTGGATCGCATCGCCAGGATTTCGGATCTGCTGAGTCTCGAAGACGAAATTGCTACTTTCCATGCTCACCGCATTCCGGCAGTGTTCGGTTTCGGCGCCAGCCAGGACTTCAAGGATTCATCAACGATGATCGCTCAGCTGGTGCAGGGCGGGCTCGGTTTGCCCGATCGCGATTACTACACGAGTGACGACGCCAAGATGAAGGCGACGCGGGCGGAATATGAGAAGCACGTGGCGCGCACGTTTGAGTTGATGGGCGACGCGCCGGAGACCGCGGCCCGCGAGGCGGCGACCGTGGTGAAAATCGAGACCAGGCTGGCTGAGAATTCATCGACGCGAGTCCAACGTCGCAATCCTGAGGCCAACTATCATCCAATGACCAAAGTAATGTTGCTTGAGTTGACTCCTGATTTCGATTGGGGACGCTACTTCCGCAACATCAATCTGCCGGAGATAGCCAAGGTCAACGTGGGCCAGCCCGATTACTTCAAGGCCGCGAACAAAATTTTGAAAGATACTCCGATCGAAGATTGGAAAGTTTACCTGCGCTGGCACCTGGTGAATGCCGCGTCGAATACGCTGTCGTCGAAATTCGTGCTGGAAAGCTTCAATTTCAACGGCAAATATTTGCAGGGCACGACCGAAATGTTGCCGCGTTGGAAGCGCTGCGTCGCCAGTACCGACCGGGCCCTGGGCGAGGCGCTGGGTCAGCTTTACGTCGAGAAGACTTTCACGCCGGCGGCCAGAGAACGCGCGCGGATGATGGTTGCAAACCTCGTGGCCGCGTTGAAAGACGATCTGACGACGCTGAGCTGGATGAGTAACGAGACACGGCAAAAAGCGATTGCCAAGCTCGAGGCGTACAACCGCAAGATTGGGTATCCCGAAAAGTGGCGTGACTACGAAGCGCTGACGATTAAGCGCGGCGCGTATTACAACAATTTCGTTTCTGCCGGCCAATTCGAATTCAAGCGGGGTCTCGGCAAGATTGGCAAGCCCGTAGATAGAACCGAATGGGGCATGTCGCCGCCGACAGTCAACGCCTACTACAACCCGCAATACAACGAAATTGTTTTTCCTGCCGGAATTCTGCAGCCGCCCTTTTACGATCCGAAAGCCGACGATGCTTTCAATTACGGAGGCATCGGCGCGGTGATCGGCCACGAAATGACGCACGGGTTCGATGATTCAGGTGCGCGTTTCGACGCCAACGGCAACCTGGTGATGTGGTGGACGACGGACGATTACAAGAAGTTCAGTGACCGAACAAACTGTGTGGTCAAGCAATTCGATTCATTCGAAGTTGAACCTGGATTGCATCAGAAGGGCCAGCTCGTCGTCGGTGAATCAGTTGCTGACCTCGGCGGATTGACCGTAGCCTTTGCGGCTTATCAGAAATCACTGCAAGGTAAACCGCGGCCGAAGGACATAAACGGTTTCACGCCTGAGCAGCGTTTCTTTTTAGGTTGGGCGCAGGTTTGGGCGCAGAACATTAGGCCGGAAGCGGCGCGGCTGCGGGTAGCGACCGATCCGCATCCGCTCGGAAAATTCCGCGTGAATGGCCCGCTTTCGAATATGCCGCAGTTCGCATCTGCGTATGGTTGCAAGTCCGGCGATGCCATGGTGCGGCCGCCGGAGCAGCGTTGCCAAATTTGGTGACGTTGAGTCGATAGTTTAG
>JBIOZK010000010.1:0-52787 GCA_044870975.1 Pyrinomonadaceae bacterium | reverse complement strand
GCGTTCTCTTCGCGCTTCCCCACTTTGCGCTTCGCCCTTTGCCCTCGCCGCTACAACTAACACGAAAATAGTTCTCGTCAATCCCTGCAAGCCAATTTTGTAGAGTTGCGCAACTCTACAAAGTGCTCTGACCCGTCTTGACGAAACGAAAAGTGATGTTAGGTTGCGCGGTGTTATGCCGGAGTTTTGCAACATCAAAAACCATCACGCCGCGATTATGAATTATTAATCGCTGTTTTCTATGAAAGTTAAAACCAATGCCAAGACAACCACGCGCGGAAATCGTTTCTAATGACACGCCCATCCCCGCAGGCACAAAAAGAGTTCGCAGCACTGTCGTAGAAGTTTTCGACAAGCCGATGGCCGATGAGGAGAACGGGCACCAGCCGCCGCCGCCGTCTGCGCCCGATATCGAGGCCGACGAGGAAGAGAACGATGCCGAAGAGGCGGGAGAGTTGATTGAGGACGAACCGTTATCGCCGGTTGATGAACTGCTGCGGTCAATCGAGAAGTCGAGCGACCTGACGCTTTACGTCATTCGCCTGCCTGACCCTGTCGGCATGAACATCGACTTTCGCGACCAGTGTGTGATGAAGCATACGAAGGGCGAGATTCCCTACGACGAATCATACAAGTCGAAGGAAGCAATTGACCTCGTCATTCAACGGCTGTACGGCGGCGGTAAGTATCAGGTGCAGTTGCGCCGCGGCGGCTACTACGAACGCGCCTGGACCACGCTGGTTGCCGACGTTCCGTTGAAACCAGAACCGCACGCACCGCCGCCGCCGCCACCTCCGATCGTATCCGACCCGATGGACCATCTGCGCAACTCGTTTGCGATTGTAAGGGAGTTCAAAGATGTGCTGGGTCTAAACCAACGCCCGCAACAGCAGCCGCCCGCGCTCGAACCTGCGAATCCTGCGACACAACTCAGCGACGCGGTAACGATGGTCAAGACGATTAGCGAAACGGTGAAGAGCCTGCAGCCGGAGCCGCCGCCAGTCGCGAACGGAGAGGGCAGTTTAGGCGTAGCGATTGTGCAGACCGTAGGCAGCATCCTGCGCGACCCGAGTGTTACGCCGGTGCTGGGAGCGTTGGCCCAATGGCTGATGTCGATGGCCCAGGGCACGGCCGGTCCACCGAAAGAAGTCACGCAGTTAGTCGAAACGTTGGTCCACCAAATCACGCGGAACAATGACCCGCTCCATTCCGCCGCGCACGTCGTTCAGTTCTTGAGACAGTACCCGCAATTTCAGTCCGTCGTGTCTCAGTTCGCCAATCAGTCGGCTACTGAAGTGTTAATCCAAATGTCGCAACTCAAGCCCGAGTTCGCGCATATCCGCGAGTTGCCGCACGCACCTGAATGGCTGAACCGTTTTCGCAATCATTTAATAGCGATGCTCGCGAACGGAAATCAGACCGTCAGTGAAAGTGCGCCTACAACCCCGACGCCAGAAGCGCCCGCACCGACGCCTAACGGATCGGACGCCGCCGTGTCCGAGGCCGACCTTGCGTTCAAACGGCTACTGCGTCGCTGTGCGGCCGATATGGATGCGAGTGGTAATTGTGAGAGTGCCGATTGCGAAGACCAGCACGAACATACAGGCGGCCCATGCGACGAATCAGTAGCCGTCGAAATGACTCTCAAACTCGTCACGCAGTTTCCCGAGTTCGTACCGCGGCTGCAAATCGTGCTTATGGCCCGACCACAACAGCTGGTTGAATTCGTGGCGTCGCAGACCCAGGACGCCGCGCTTGTCCAGAATCCCGGCTCAATCCTCTTCGCGCGCGACTTTCAAAATTCACTTCGTGCGGCGCTTGAAGAGTTGGAGGCCAAGTCAGAACCGCCCGTGGTTCCGTCACAACCCGAGGCGGTGAACTGAAAATGGCAAGACCAAAAGTAGATTTGAAAAGCCTGCTTGACCGCGTCTCGCCGTTCCTCAGCGACGTTAACGAAGCACTGTCGCTGGTCAACTTGCTCGCGATGTATCGCAGCCGTCTCGGCGAAGCGTTGGCGCGGAGTTCAATCGAAGAGTCGCGCGCCATAGTAAAAGACCTGTGCTCTGAAAATCCGTTAGTCGCCGGCTTCGTAAACTTGGCGATGACAATGGACGTTGACAGCGCCATCAACGCAGTCGGCATGTATGACGCGCAGCTCGCCGAAACGCTCCGCGCAAACCGGCTCCAATTTGCAGAACTGCAAAAGCAGTGGGCGGCGAACGGGCAATGATTCTCCGCATCGCATTCTTCATTTCATGGGCCACGTGCTACGTCTGTCTACTGGCTCACTGTCTTCCACGCGGGCACCGCTGGTACTACCGCCATGCACCGGACGGCGGCATCGAAATGGGTTGTGTTGAATGCGACGCGGCGTGAAATGTTCTCGTCACTTATCACTTATCGCTGGTCACTCTGCCGTCTCGGATGGCATCGCGACATCGTCAGAGAGTCGCGTACCTATCATCGCAAGCGCACCGATGAAGGTGAATCAATCGACGCGTACGAAACGCGCCAGTGCGCCTGCGGCGATGTCAGCGAGTACGAACATCACACGCTAACCAAACACAGCAAGTCAGAAAATCAAAAAGAGAATTCAGAATGAGCTTTCTAAAGAAACTTGGAACCGTCCTGGCGTCGGTCGCCTCGACCGCAATCGGACTTGGCCCAATCGTCACGCCCTTACTTGGTGGCGGTGGAAACAAAGCGACCGGCGTCATCACGACCGTGACGAACGACCTGACGCTAATCGGGTCAGTCATCGCGCAAGTCGAAACCATCTTCGCCGGCATCGATGGCACTGGCCCACAGAAGTACAAAGCGGCCGTCGCTTTGGTTGGGCCAATCATCAAAACGTCGCAGCTAGTCAGCGGCAAGAAAATCGCGGACCCCGCCATGTTGCAACGCGGCATCGATGAAGTGACGCAAGGCGTCGTTGACGTTTTGAATTCGCTGCACCCTGACAGCGTTTCGACGGAAGTTAAATCTTCGTAGCAGTTCCCTAAATGGCAATTGTGTTGCTGAACAACTAACACGTTCAGACCATGCCAACTCGTTAGAGGGGAAAGAAGCGCCGCAGGTCATCGCGGTGCTTTCTTAATTTTCCCAACCCCATGACTTTCAAAACTGCGTAACTCTCACCGTCGCGTACACGGCTGCGCCCAATCCGAACCGCGTGGGATTTTGAATCGCCAACGAACCGCTGTTCATCATCTTGCACCGTTGAGTCATTTGAAACATCGCCTGCGAAGCGAATTCGCAACGCTCGCTTCCCTGCCAGGTGGCCGCTCCGATCCAAAGTGACGTTGCCCCGTCAGACGCCGACGTAAGTTCGAGTTGATAGTATCCGGGCGGCAAACTCCACCGAACGAATTGTCCATCCTTCAGGTAGCCGGTCCAGTTCACCCTCACAACTTCATGGCCTAGAAAACTTGGGCCGGTGTCAATCGTCGGCGTCGCCCACGGAAGCCCGACCGCCGGGGACGGTGCTGTGCCGGCGGACGGTCGGGGCGTTGCCGGGTTTGGCGTGTAGCGCACTCCCAAGTCAGGCGCATCATTACGCGGCGAAGCTGCACCCTCCCTCACGGTCGGGTTTCCGCGTGGCGTCGGCGACCCGAGCTGCGCGCGCACTTCTCCACGCTGCATTTGCATCAGAGCCAGAGTCCCCGCCGCGCCAATCGCGATTAACGCAACCGACCCGAGCAGCGCGAAAGCGGCCACAACAGGCCAACGCCGAGGCTGCGGGGCTTCGTATTGTGTTTGCAGAATTGGTGAGGGCGGAAAGTCGGCAAAGAGAGTGGTTGCCGCTCTGGGAGTCTCAACACGCGCCGCGCGCGTGGGCTCGCCGACGTATTGACCACAGTGCAGACAGAATCGAACGTTATCGGGCGAGGCAGAATTGCAAGCTGGGCACTGCATGGCGGTTTGTTTATCGAATCCGTGAGATGAGAACTAAAACTATGACCACAAAGACGACGCACAGAAGCGACGGGATAGGATTAAGTTGAATGATGAGAGCCCAATACCGAACGCGCTCGGGAGCAAGCCAAAGAAACAATAAACCAAAAATGGTAAAGCAGGCACCGACTGCCGCGCCCGCCCAAATCCATCGGACACCCGCGCTACTCACGCCGCCCTGCGCCGCTTTTCAGACTTTTCGGCGGCGAATTTCTGTTCGACAGGTTTAGCCCCGTGCCGTTTATGCAGCGTTCGAATCAGCGCCACAGCATCGCCCTGGCGTTCCGCTGGAAGCTCACGAAACATCGTGAGCAGTTGCAGTTCTCTGGCGTCCGGCTCGGATAGTACTCTCCCGCGCGCCGCCGCTAGCAATTCCTCCTCAGGCACGCCCAAGCCGTGGGCGAGTGCCACCAGCTTGTTATGTCCGGGGTTAGGAACCCGGTCGTTTTCTATCAGCGAGACGTACGATGCCGTCACGCCGCCCCTCGCTGCGCGCTCAACCGCTTTTAGAGATAGCCCCTTGCCGTTTCGTACCTCTCGGACGAAGTCGGGGAGACGTTTAGAATGCACAACAAAAAGCATAGAATAATCGACAACAAGAGTGCTCTACGATTTATAGAAAATATTTATTGACAAGATTTTCTACCTTTGCTACCCTCCCCGCCGTCAAGAATGTTTCACGTGAAACGTAGAATCCTTGACGCACACTTAATGGAAAACCGACAGCAAGAAGAAAGAATTCAAATCAATGTTCAGCTTACCGGCGCTGACGCGGAACGCTTTCGCGCATACAAGGCGCGGGAATTTTTGCGCAACGCTGCGGAGGCTGCTCGCAAGCTCATTCTTGAGCGGTTGGCCGAACTCGACCAAAAGGCTGCATGAGGTTCCACGGCAATGCCTGATTTGAAACTTCAAATCAACTTCAAGCTCGAAGGTCGCGACGCGGCCGCGTTCCTCAGTTACAAAGATAGTCAATTTCTCTCTGCCAACGCGGAGGTTGCTCGGCAACTCGTATTGCAACGCCTCGCGCAGATTCAACACGAGAATGCATCAGCGCGTCGAAAGCCGCTCGTACGTTCAGGCCGGCGCAAGTCCAGCGACGACATTATGCTCTCCGACTTCAAATCGGAAAACGTCGCGTGACGTTTTATTTCAACGAAGCATGGGCGACGAACAGAAAGAACACATCCGCCAACGGCGCATTGAGGCGTACTTTCCCGACAAGAGCGAACGCGAGCAATTCATCAACGACGCCAAAGCTCTCGGTCTTAGCGCCAGTCATTTTGTGTTTCATCTCTACCGGCTGTACCGGCAAGGCAAGTTGGGCCAATCCAATGGAGGCGAGAAGGCGGCATGACTAATCGACAGTTCCCACTAACTCTCGAACTCGATTTCGATTCTGATGAAGAGGCCCGCGACTTCGACAAAGCCGCTGCTGCTAACGGAATGGCGCCCGACCAATTTGTTGTCTGGCTGTTTGATGGCTACCGGCGCACGCGTCGCGTGGAAGCCGCACACAACGTAGTGCCGTTGCCGCCGCGCAAGCCCATGGCCCGTGCCGAAGCGAAGCGGGTTCTTAAAGAAGCCCTGCGCGAGTTATTAGAAGAGGTTGGCGGCTGATGAAAAAGAATGCGTGGACTTCTCATAAATCTCTATCGGCTAATGCAGCAACGTCTCTGCAACCACGTGTTCAACCGCCGCGTGCGGACGTTCGGCATCGGTAAGTTCACGCACGTTGGCTGTGTCAAGTGTGAATGGCTTGGGTATTACGAGGTTCTTTGAATTGAAGTCTGCGGCAGTTGGAGTTTGGGGAGACGCCCTGCCGCATTCACAGCCGTCGCTTCTTATGTCTGGGGGTGGCGGCGCACAGCGCGGTGAGCGCAACGGCTCGTGCTCACCGCTTCCAACACTGGCGCGGAGTGATAGCAACCATGCTCCGCGCTAGTAGGTAACTGCCGAATATCCGACATCTGACATCTGACATCTGGTTTCAGTTTATGAGTTTTCGACGCGTTTCAATCCGGTCGCACTCGCGCACGCTGATTGATGAAATCTATCGGCTGCGTCAGGCAACGAAGGAACATTCCGAAGAGCATCGATGTTATCTCTGCGACAAGTTGAAGCGGCTCTGCGACGAGATGCGCAAACGCGAAATGTCGCACGCGTCGCGTGCCCTGGTGAATGAGTTCATACGACCGGCCGCGGGCTGACTCTCGAATCTGCAATTTGAAATTTCAAATTTGTGATTGGCGAGTCAGGCGGCTAGGGGGTGCGGAACATGAAGCCTTAAGGGCAACAAGTTCAGACTAATTTCATGCAGGAAACAAATGACCACGTTCAAATTCAAATCGGCACTGACTCGCCAACTCTTTGAAGAGGTCTGCGGAACATGCGAGTACGACCATCGGTTGCTACTCGGCATCGTGGCCATCGCCATTGTCAACGCTGGGATTCTCTTTTTGGGATTGATGTTGACGAAATGAAGGCACTCATTTGCATGTTCATCGGGCATCGATGGGAGGTTCGCGCTCGCAGCCGTAGAAGTGAAAGGGTACGGTGCCGCCGCTGCGGATGCCAGCGAAAACTGAAGACGATTATTGATTTGTGAATCGAGGGCGAAATGAAACCACGCATGAGCACAGCTATCGCCACTGACGGCCGGCCACTGACCACTGACCTGTCACCACTAACCTGCGCCGCGTGCAGTCAACTTGTGCCGGCCGATGACTCTGGCACGTTGGCTTCGCACATGCGGAGCGATTACGACATTGAGTTGCAGTGCGTCGGGTCTTACACCAAAGGCTACCCGCCGCGCTCATTGCCCGAAGCGCCGCGCGGCCTGCTGGGACGTCTTGAGATAGTTGACGAAGGAGAGGCCGGCGAGCGGCGCAAGCACATCGAGCAGATATTCAACTGCGCCAAATTTCTTAACGCGCTGGTCGGCGGCGAGATTGACATTACCAACCGCTCGTTGACCCGCGCAATTGCGCATACGGCGATGGCGAGGAAAGCCGCCGTGAGCTTGATTCAGTAACCCGTCATGAGCATGGCTTCGCCATCACTCAGCCCCGCCGACTATGGCGACATCGAGTTGTCAGAGCGCGTGTGCCCTAACTGTAAGCATTACGCGTTCGAGCGTCAGTGCGAGTGCGACGATGGTCTTAGCTATCACGACTGCGGCGAAGATTCATGTTGCTGCACTGACGATAGTCCGAATGTTCGTTGCGATTTGTGTCTCGGGCGCGGCTTCCATTGTTGGTGCCGTCGCTGTGGATGGGACCTAAACGAAAAGCGATTTCTCAACGGACGAGATGAGCGGACGACCGAAGAGTTAGCGGAGGATGAAAGGAAACCATAGATGATGAGAAGGATTGCAAACCCGAGACGAACCAAGCGGCGCTTGACCGCCGCCGAACTAGCCGAAGACCGCCGCGAGGCTGAAATGTATGTTGAAGAGGAAGCGCTGCGCTCGCTTTTGCAGGCCGCACTTCGAACGAGCAGTCAGACCATTGCCGAGACGGCGTCACACGCGCTCGCTGTGGGCGTTGCCGATTATCGCGCGCGTTTTGTCGTTCCATCGCGCCGTCGCACCAAGCGTCGCAAGTAGATAAATCCGATGGCATTGTTTCAAGCCCACAGTCTCTATCGCCGCGTCGTCATCTTTTCGTTCTTTGCGTCCCTGCCGCTGGCGATATTGCAACACAGCGCATTTGCTCTTTGCATAGTTGGCCAGTGCAGCTTGTGGATGGCGTCGGTGCCGTGCGGTCAGCGGTTTATCAATAGAGACAGGAACCTGTGGATTCTCCGTCAGTCCTATTTTGTCGGCCTCGGCATCGCGTGTTTGGTGGTTGCGGGAACTGGTCAGGTATGAACGAGCAATCATTCACAATTTCACTCTTCGATAACGTCGGCGATTCGCGGCCGAAGCCGACGCAATGCACTTGGGCCGGATTCTGCAAAGCCCTGGCATCGCCGAAAGTGCGCGCGGACAAAGACGGTCAGTTGTTCAGTCCCGCGCGCTACAACGTCCCGCGGCGGCTGCAATCGAACGTGGTGGAACTGTCGATGCTGGTGCTCGAAATCGACGGTGCCTGGAAATGTGATTGCTGTGGTCTGGCCGGTCCGCATATCATGTTCGTTAGTAATCGAGTCAAGGGCGCGGACGGCAAAGTTGACAGAAGCCCTCGCTGTCCGCAGTGCATGAAGTCGAAGTGCGGGGCGTGCTACGTAGCGCCTAAAAACTACAGCGCCGAGGCTACCGAGCCTTATCACGACATCTGTTACCAAACGAAACCGCACACGCACACGAGCATCACGCAATTAGAAATCAGTTTGGAGTCAATCATTGAAGCGTGCCGGAACGTGTTTCTGAGGTCTGAACAAGAGTCGATGCCGGTGGCGAGCGCGCGCCAGCTCCCAGAGCAAACCGCCGTCGTGAAAAACGGGCCGCAGAGAAATTCGCGCGTGTCTGCGGCTCGCGATAACGCTGCTGAGGCTGGCGGAGTCCCGCCCGTCGTAGGCGAGGGTATAAAGAACCTCAGCAGCGCCTTTGCGCTCTACACGACTCATAGTCACATGCGGGTGACAGCGATTGAGTGCGGCAAAGATGGTCTGTGTCCGAAGTGCAACGCCGAGAAATCGAAAGACGACCCTGACCCCTGGTGCGGTGCTGTCTATGGTCACGAACACGCTGAGCGTTGTATGCGCGTGGTTGTACCGCTCGCGTCGCCAATCTCGCGCGATGACTTCCCTTCCCTTTGGGCATGGTCTGTCAATCAGCTGAACGAGCAAGGCATCCCAGCAGACCCGCAATCGAAAGACCAAAACCGAATCTTCTATACGCCGGTCAAGTTCAGCGACGATTCACCGTACGAATATCACATTGAGCCTGGCTCGTTCTTTGATTGGCGGTCAGTGGCCGGTTGTCAGGATGTGGCACTGAAACTATCGGAGTCGTCCAACGCTGCGGTAAAAAGCGCCGCGTCTATAGGCGTTGGCGAGAGTGCGAAAATTGCCGAGCATCATTCAACTGACAACCGACCACTGACCACTGACCGCGGCTTCTCCTGTTTCGAAGACCTTCACGCCGCGTTAGTCGCCGCCATCAAACTCGAGGCCCATCAAAACACCGTCGGCAATTTCGATATGGCGTGCAAGGCGCACAATGGCCGCGGCAAAACTTCGCTGGCTTACTATCCGAAAACCGACAAAGTCGCCTGCAACAACGGCTGCGACTATTGGGACATCGTCGCATCGTTTGGCCTGCCGGCCGCGCGGTTGCCGATGCGCGCAACGGTCGAACGCGAGCGGCAACGTCAATACACGCGCGAATGGCATGACGTCTCGGTCGAGAACGTCAACACGCGTTCGCACGCATTGTCGCTGGCCGAATTGTCGGTGATTTACGAAACGCTCTTGGCCCATGAATTCGAATTGTCGAGCGACGACGCCAAAGCGATTCAACGAGATTGGAAAGGTGCTGATGGCGTTACCCCGTTGGATCCGTTTGGGCCACTTGTGCCCTGGTGGCGTTCGAGCGAAAACGTTCCGCCGCGGCCGCTCAAGATTTGTTCGATGCCGAATGAAATGCAAGTGGGCGCGGCGTGCGCGCGACTGTCGGAATGGTTCGACTTGCGCGGCGTGCCCGGGTTCTATTTCGAGAGGGCATCCGAAGGGCCAGCTCGTCCAACTGCGGAATATCAGCACGCCGTATGGCAGTCGCAGTCGTTTGGTCGCTGGCGTCTGAATCTCCAATACAAGCGCGGCTTGCTGGTGCCGGTCAAAGACGCCTGCGGCTTTGTCTACGCGATTCAAATCTACCAAAGCACCAAAGACCGGAATCCGACGACATTGACAAGTCGCGGTCTGCCTGGGGGTGCGAAAGCGATTGCAGTGAAGGAAGAGAGGGCCGTGGCGTGAGCAGCACCGAAGAATGTTGTCCGAAGTGCGGTTCGGAGTTGATTAGCGGCTACGGGCTGATGGGCGGCGGCGTGGGCGCGTACGCGTTCTGTGAAAGCGAATCGTGTGATTACTTTGTCAAGATGCTGGACACTGAACAGGAGGTCGCGTAATGGAACGTGCCAAAGAATTAACCACCATCACTATGTACGTCGCGCCTCACGTGTGCGCGGGCTGTGAACTGAAGACGTTTGGCGCGATTTATGATTGCTCGCGAAACGACCAGCATTCCATTTTAGCCGACAACACCATCCCACCATCGGCTTTAGTTGGCCATGCGGGGTTACCTGATGGATGGAAGCGAGTAGACCCGCTGAATTCATCAGACTACTACTACGATAATGTTTACTGCCCAACGTGCGCGCCCATCGTCGCGGCGGCAATGACTGGCGCACATCAACGCGTTGTTCGAGAGTTGCGCAGAGAGGCGGCGTCCGCGTGAAAGTCAAACGCCTGGCAATCATTCCGAACGACGAAACCATTGAGCAAGGCCCGCGCATGGCTGCGGCTCTTACCGGCACTGGCTGCGAAGCGCCGAACTGCAATTGCTCGCCGCCGTTCTGGTTGTCAATCTCAGACGGTGAAGTTTCGTTATCCGTCGAACTAACAGAAACAGAGGTCGAACGCCTGCGCCATCCTGATGAAGTTGTAATGGAATTCAAAGGGGAGGCGGTGTCCGCATGAACATCGTCAACAACTACCCGTTGCCGTTTCCACACATTCCAGTTGTCGTACCTGACGGACCAAAGCGTGCCGTGGCTATTCAATTGCCCGTTCGCGCGCGAGTTCTCGGCGTCTATCGGAATTCAACCAACTCGGCATCTCTAATCTACATTGGTAATGATTCGCAAGACGAAGAAACCCGCGCTTTCGAGGTTCACGCGGTGCGCTTTGGTGAACCCGCCAACTATTCAAAAGAGTCTTACTTAGGCACGATTTCAGGCAACGATACTTATCACTTCCGCTGCCGTCTGGAAGTGCGCTGGGCAGTGCCCCTCAGCGGAGTTGTTTCGTTATCGGAAGATTCGGCCTACCGCCGCTGGCAGCGCGGAGAAATTAAATGAACTGTCGAAACTGCGGCGCGCCGGTGCCGGTCAAATCATTCACGGTCTGCGAATACTGCCGCACCGAGTACGGCAAGCGCCCGACGTTTACGCCCGCCCCGAGTGTCTATTCGCCGATGCTGGCTCAACTTCAAGCAGCGCAGATGAACGGTTCGCCGTTGTCGTCGTTGCCGCTCTTAGGAGCAGTCGCGGGTGCCATGTTTCTAATTCCATTTGCTCGAAGATGAAAATCGTCAACTCATCACCCATCACCCATCACTCATCACCGCGCACAGACGGCCGCGGCTTCATGAAACTATCAGCGGGTGCAAAGCTGTTGGGCGTGAGTTCCGCAGCCATCATTCAGCGCAAAGCCCCGCGCGGCGTTGAGCGCCTGACCCTGGTGAACGTGGCGAAAGAAACATCGCAGCGCCCGTTCTTTATGTTGGTTGAAAAGGAAGTGATTGAACTGTACGACGAATTGTTAGAGAATGCGCGCCAACGCACGAATGTCGATCGGATGATTAAGAAAACGCACCTGCGCGACGTGTCAAAGGCGGTGAATGGATGAAGGGCCGTAGACCAAATCCGTTGCATTCCTATGACCCTCTGCTTTGTCAAGAGATAGAGTCGCGGACGGATGCTGCGGTTCAGCGGGCAGTCAAAGGATGGCCTGCGCTGGAAAAATCAAAGTTCGTTGGTCCGTTTCTCAAGCTCTTGGTCTATTCACATCTCGACACGTCCGATGAAAACAAAATCGCCCTGGGAGCATCTGCGGCGAAGGAAATGATTGACGCCATAATGCCCGCGGACGCGTTGCCGAACCTTGGACGGTTGATGCCGAAGCCATCAGAGCCAATGGCCGAATGATTCGCAAAGTCTACTCAAAACGAAATCGCGACGGATGGTTCTATGACCAGAGGTCTGGCCGTTGGTGGTCATGGAAGTTTGATATTCGCCTCGCGACTGGTCGTCGCCTCCGCGAATCAGGCTTCCTCAGCCGTGCCGAAGCTGAGACGGCCATTGGCCAAATCCGTTTGCGCGAAAAGGAATCGCGTTACGGCATCCTGCGCCCGTTCGATTATCCGACCGTCGAAGAGTTGCTAACAAAGCATCGCGAGCGGATTCAAAACCCGCACGAACAAACCCGCGCCGGCCGTGTCTTTGCTTACTGGCTCAAACTTCTGCCGCGCGGACTGCGGGTCAACGAACTGGTCAAAGCTCACTTTCAATTCTTCCTTGACGCGCGCCGAGCCGATGGGCAAGCGCCATCGAGCACTGCCCGCGAAATGAATATCATTAGCGCCGCCGTGCACGCCGCGCCTCTGTACTTCCCTGTCCTGTCGAATTGGAATTGCCCGGCCATCGCCCGGCCGAAGAATTCAAACAATCGCCGCGAGCGCGTCATCCAAATAGATGAACTGATGCGCGTAATCAATTGGCTGTACGCGCCGCCGCGTGTAGGCGAGACCGCGCGCCAGGTCATGAAGCGCCGCAACGTCGCGCACGTCTTTCGGATGACCCTGCTCTGTGGCGGCCGTCGCAAAGGCGAGCTGTGCCGCCTGCGCTGGAACGACATTGACTGGACCGCCCGCGTGATTTACTTCCGTTCAACCAAAGTCCCTGACGCGCCGGTGAAAGTTCACGAAGTTGAATTGACGGATGCGATTGCCGAAATCCTGCGAGAGCGGCGGACTGTCGTCGCCCACGATTGCAAATTCGTATTCACATCAAACGGCGGCGAAGTCACGCACTATTACGAAATCCTGCGCCGCGCCTGCGAAGCCGTGGGCGTGGTCTACGGAAAGAACGCCGACGATGGATTCGTGACGCACGACACGCGGCACACGGCCGCGACGATGATGCTGCGCGCCGGCAGCGACATCAAAACAGTGGGCGAGATTCTAGGCCACAGCGACCGCACAATGACCATGCGCTACTCGCACGCCAACGCCGAGACCAAACGCCAGGCGATGGAATCAATCGAAGAATTTGCAACCGGAACCCTGGGTAAGAGTGAATGAGCGCGACTCAGATTGCCAATTCGTGTCGTGTGTTTCGCGTCGCCTTCTATTGGAGAAGGATTTACCGGCAATCAATCATGAGTGCGAACAAGCCGTTGCCTGGCCTGTGGTGGGCGCTAAAGTGCGCGTGGCTCTATCGCGACCTGATGATTGTTTCGTAAGGATTTGGAAGAGTGAATGATTTACGCGAACATCAGACTTGAGTTTGAAACGACTGACGTTGTCAACGGTCCCGCGAACTTCAGCGAGATTGAGGACGGTATCAACGCCGCTCTGAGGGACTTTGAATTGGTTGTTTCAGTACCATCGCGCTGCGGTCCAAAGCGCCAGGTCTGCAAGTTACGGAAGCGCAATTGGCGAATAACCAGCGTCGGCGACCGAAACGAAAACTTCCCGTTTCGAGATTCGGTTAGAACTGAATAGCTGGACACGTTTTGGACAAAATCAGCTAGCAATGCAGAGTTTCCTAACAAAATCGATGGGTTGTGGTGCCGAAGGGGGGACTCGAACCCCCACGAGTTACCTCACACGCCCCTCAAACGTGCGCGTCTACCAATTCCGCCACTTCGGCATATTCGGGAAGGGTGTTCATTACTTCGAGGGCTCGGGCGATGGTGTCAGTACCGTCGACGTCGGGACTGCAGCTGGCGCGGCCGGAGTTGGCTGCGGTGTAGGCGTCGCCGCGGGCGCTGATTCCGGGATTCCAGACTGCAAAACTGAGGAGGTGCCGTTAATAAACGGGAGCGAGAGACACAAAGCTACCAACATAAAAGCCGCTGCGGCGCCTATGGTAATTTTCGCCAGCAACGTTTGCGTTCCGCGCGGCCCAAAAGCCGTGCTGGAAACTGAGCTTGAAAATAAAGCGCCTGCGTCCGCTTTGCCCGGCTGCAATAACACCGCGACAATCAGAATGACGCAAGAGAGAATAAACAATCCGTAAAAAATGTAAGCCAACATAGAGTCAGAGGTCAGAGGTCAGAGGTTAGAGGTCAGTTGTTTGCGCGACAACATTTTGACAACTAAAACGAACTACTGACTAATCCTTATAATTAACAATCTTCGCGAAACTATCCGCGGTCAAACTCGCTCCGCCTACCAGCACGCCATCAATGTCTGGACCGCTCATCAACCCGCGAATGTTATCTGGTTTGACGGAACCACCGTACAGGATCCGAAGTTGATCCGCGCCCGCTTCCGATATCTTTTCAGCAAAAGCGCGCCGGATGAGCCCGTGCATGTCCTGCGCTTGTTCCGGCGTTGCGGCTATTCCGGTGCCGATGGCCCAAATAGGCTCGTAAGCAACGATGATACGGTCGAGATCTGAGGCTGTCAAACCACCGAGACAACCTCGTAATTGACCTGCAACCACCTGTACTTCAATGCCGCGATTGCGCTGCTCAAGACTTTCGCCCACACAAAGAATTACCTTGAGCCCCGCGCCCAGGGCCGCCTGCACCTTCTGGGCAATTATCGGATCGGTTTCGCCATAGAACTGTCGTCTCTCTGAGTGGCCGACGATGACGTAACTACAGCCCGCGTCGCCAATCATGAACGCGGCGACTTCGCCAGTTTGCGCTCCCTCTTCAGCCACCGGCGCGCAGTCCTGGGCTGCTACCTTGATATTCGAACCCTCAAGTCGATCGGCAACACTTTTCAGCGCTGTGAACACGGGGGCGATTACCACGTCGCAATGATTCGCATTGGCGACGAGAGGTTTAAGCGCAAGCGCGGTGGACACGGAATCAGCCACCGTCTTATACATTTTCCAATTGCCGGCGATGACAGGTTTTCTCATGTACTTTGTCGTTTTGCCTCTGGATTATTTTTGTTCGCGAACTGAGCTTAAATTCTAAGCCTGCTTGTCCGTCAGTGCCGAGACACCGGGTAAATCATCGCCTGCCAGAAATTCCAGGGTGGCGCCGCCGCCAGTCGAAATGTGTGTGATTCTCTCGGCGACTCCCGCTCGCGACACTGCCGCAACTGAATCACCACCGCCAACGATTACGGTCGCCCCACGATCAGCAGCTTCGGCGGCAGCTTTAGCAATGCCAATCGTACCTTGATCGAACGGCGGCTCTTCAAAGACGCCCATTGGGCCATTCCAAATGATCGTCTTTGCGTCCTGGAGCGCATTAGCGAAGTGATTCACGGTCTCGACGCCGATGTCCATTCCGGCATGACCAGCGTTGGTGAATTCGATGGGAATGGTCTTGGCCGCGACACTGCCGCCTTTAATCGGTTCGTAGCTGTCGACGACTTGATGATCGGTGGGGAGCAATAACTGGACATTCGCTTGTTCGCAACGTTCCTTGATCTGCTTCGCGGTCCCCAGCATCTCGTTTTCGACGAGCGATTTTCCGACGGTAAAGCCTTCGGCTTTCAGAAACGTGTAGGCCATGGCGCCACCAATCAGAAGCTTGTCTACTTTGCGATCGATAAGCGCGTTGATGACTGGAATTTTGTCAGAGACCTTTGCCCCACCGAGAATTGCGACAAAAGGATGTTCCGGATCGGAGATGACGCGGCCGAGATAGTCGAGTTCTTTCTCCATCAACAACCCGGCGGCGGCTGCTTGCACGTGTTTGGTTATTCCCGCGGTCGATGCATGAGCCCGATGCGCCGCCCCGAACGCGTCATTGACGTAAAGCCCGTCGCACAGAGACGCAAGTTGCCGCGCGAAATCGTCGTCATTCTTCTCTTCTTCAGGATGAAAGCGAAGGTTCTCGAGCAACAAGACTTCACCGTCGTTCAATCGCCGGCTCGCTTCGAGAACGGCTTCACCCACGCAGTCCTCACCAAAGTGGACCGGCACCGCTGCCGGCGATCCCACCGGACTTTCAATCGCAACTTCCGCCGATGGCTGGGCGAGGAGTTCTCCAAGTCTTTGATAGACCGGACGCAGGCTGTACTTATCGACACGTTGGCCTTTCGGACGGCCGAGGTGCGAGGCAAGAATCACTCGCGCGCCCTCGCTCGCCGCGTAATTAATCGTCGGCAGCGCGGCGCGAATTCGCGTGTCGTCATCGACGTGGCCGTCTTTAATGGGAACGTTGAAATCGACGCGGATGAAGACGCGCTTACCAGCAAGTTCGAGGTCGCGAATGGAAAGCTTGTTCATAAGTGACAGGTGGTGAGTGACCGGTGACAAGCAGAGCACGCGCTCGTCACTTGTCACCTGTCACTCGTCACTACTTAGAGTCCTTTGCCTGCGATGTACTTAATCAGATCGCGCACGCGACAGGAGTAACCCCATTCGTTGTCATACCATGAAAGGATCTTGATCATGTGACCGCCGATGACCTTCGTGTATTCAGCATCGACGATTGACGAGTTGGAGTTTTGTTTGAAATCAGATGAGACGAGCGGCTCTTCGGCAAATCCGAGAATGCCTGCCAATTCCTCATTGGCCGCATTCTTCAGCGCCTTGTTCACTTCTTCGCTGGTCGTTTCTTTGTCGACGTCGATCACCACGTCGACCAACGAGACGTTAGGCGTAGGCACGCGCACGCTGATGCCGTCGAACTTGCCTTTCAATTCGGGAAGCACCAGGGAGACAGCCTTGGCTGCTCCGGTCGAGGTTGGAATCATGTTGAGCGCGGCCGCTCGCGCACGCCGTAAATCCTTGTGAGGCAGATCCAAAAGCTGCTGATCATTCGTGTACGAGTGAATCGTCGTCATCTGCGCGTTCTTGATGCCAAAGTTCTCATGGATGACCTTGGCGACCGGCGCTAAACAATTCGTCGTGCACGAGGCGTTGGAAATGATGTGATGGGCAGCCGGGTCGTAACTGTTTTCATTGACGCCCAGCACGATGGTGATGTCTTCGTTCTTGGCCGGCGCCGAGATGATGACTTTCTTCACGCTGCCGCGCAGATGTTTGCGGGCGTCTTCGGCCTTGGTAAAGCGACCAGTCGATTCAACCACGATCTCAGCTCCGACCGACTCCCAGGGAATCGCCGCCGGATCCCGCTCAGAGAATACGCGCAGTTCCTGGTCCTCGACCTTGATACCGTTTTCAGAAGCCGAAATCTGATGATGCAGATTTCCCAAGACCGAATCATATTTCAATAAGTGCGCAAGTGTTTTGGTATCGGTGATGTCATTCACGGCGACGAATTCGATGTCCTTATCCTCAAGCGCCGTGCGAAAAATATTTCGGCCGATGCGACCGAAACCATTGATGCCAACCTTAACCGCCATTACCTTCCTCCGTTGGTGAATGCACACGTCAACCGCGGCAGTCAGTGAAATTAACTTAACCGGGTGATCGTGGAAAAGAAATTGCAAGATAATGCCCGCTTTGACGAGTGTCAAGCAGCCATGATCTGCGTGCGAGTCGCTGTTTGACGTGCACATCGAGAGTGATTGGCATCCCGAGAGTGGGACGAGCGCGTGCCGATTTCGAAAATCCAGGACCCTTGTCTAACCAAAGGAAATGAAAGGTCTGCCTCGCGGTTTGTTAAGCTTTTTGAAACCGCGTAAAGTTAATCGACGTAGTACGCTATGACCTGGCGCTTTCTGTCTGCTCGCAGCCTGCGCGCCCGTTCATGAATTTCCCGAGACAATTAGGAGTGCTTTCAATGTTGAATCAGATGACTCGTATGCTTACCAGAATATCGATGGCGACCGCGATTGTGCTCGCGACGTCGCTGGCCGCGCTGGCGCAAACGCCGAGTCCGACACCTGTTATTCCCACGGTTCCGACCGTGTCACCAACACCGATTCCGACAACGATCCAGGACCCGAACTTTCCTGATATCAAGCCGCAGCCGTTGCCGCCGATGCCCGACCTTCGTCGCGTCGGCATCCTGGCGTCGAACGTGCTTTCGCTGTCTTTGAATGACGCGATTCGTCGGGCACTCCAAAACAACAACGATATCGAAGTCGCGAGAGATGATGTGCGCGTTGCCGAGCAAAGATTGAAGGCCTTGTACGGATTTTATGATCCGGTATTCAGCATCACTCCTAACATCGATCAGCGCATTACTCCGGTGACCAGCATCTTTGCCGGCGGCGGCACGACCGGATCCGTCAAAAACACCAGCTTCAATGTTAGCCCCAGCCTGAGCAAGTTCTTTGAAAAAGGCGGCGGCAGCTACGAAGTGCAATTCAACAACAATCGCACCTCGACCAATGCCACCAACAGCACGCTGAATCCGTTTTACTCTTCAAATTTGACTTTGCTGTATACGCAGCCATTGATGCGCAACCGAAAGATCGATGCGAACCGGCATGCGATCCTGGTGCAGAAGAAGGTGCTCTCACAAACTGATTCTGATTTTCGCCAACGTACAATTGCGATAATCGCCCAAGCGCAAGCTGCGTATTGGAACCTCGTCTTCGCCCTGCGTAATCAGCAAAATCAGACCGACAGCTTGAATCTGGCGCGGCAGAACCTGCAAAACATCGAAGCGCAAATCAAGGAAGGGGCCAAAGCTCCACTCGACCGGGCTCAGGTACTGACCGACATTGCGAACCGAGAAGGAGCGCTGTATCAAGCGACGCAGAGCGTAACGAATGCCGAGAACACCCTGAAACAGATCATGCTCAAGGAGCCGACGTCCTCTGACTGGTCTGCGCAACTTATTCCCACCGATACGCCGTCTTTGGATTTGTCGCCAGTTGATCTAACTGCGGCTTTGGATGAGGCGCACAAGAATCGCCCGGAGCTGGCGCGGCTAAAATTTCAAAAAGAGATCAACTCGATCGACCTTCGATACTTTCGCGACCAGGCCAAGCCGCAAATCGATCTGACGGGCGCCTTAATCACCACGGGATTGGCCGGCACTCCCGGATTGACTAACAACCCAACTCCCCCACCGGCACAATTGCAGATTCCCCCTTGCACCTCTACCAGCACCGGCCTTTGTGTACAGCCGAGTTATATCGGAGGGTATGGTCAGGACATTGGTAACATGTTCAAATTCAAAAACCACGAAATAAACGTCGGCGTTGCTATCTCAATCCCACTTCGCAATCGCACCGCGAAGGCGAACGTAGCCGCAGCCGAAATTCAGCGCGAGCAACTCGACGCTTCGTACCGATCGCAGGATCAGTCAATCGAGATGGACGTGCGCAACGCGGCGCAGGCCGTGGACACCGCGCAGAAGCGGGTGGTTTCGGCGCGTCTGGCGCGCGAGAGCGCCGAGCAGCAACTTAGCGGTGAGCAAAAGCTGTACGACGTAGGCCGTTCGACCACGTTCCTGTTGCTGCAACGGCAGACGGAACTGACCAGCGCGCGCACAAACGAAATTCAGGCTGAGACCGACTACAGCAAGGCGCTGGCTGACCTTCAGCGCGCGACGGCTTCGACCCTGCGCGTCAATAACGTGCAGATGCAGAGTCCGGTGCCGAACCCGTAATTTTTGACCGGCATCGCAAGACGTGTCGGAAGCCCGATCGTCAGGGAGGAATGTTTTTGAGACCTGAAATCTCAGATTTGAGATCTCAAAAGTAACTTTCCTAACGGTCGGGCTTCTTTATGGAGTGCGCAGCGACGACGCCGCTTTGGATTCTATGAAATAAGCTTCTATCTTAGTTGGTCCCAAGCGCCGTGGAAGCCGGCGCACTCCAAATGCGAGTCACCGCGACGATTATTACCTTCAACGAAGCCGACAATATTCGCGCCGCATGCGAATCGGTCTCCTGGGCTGATGAGATTCTGGTAATCGATTCAGAATCGACCGACACGACGCGTGAAATTGCCACTGAATGCGGCGCGCGCGTGCTCATCAATCCATGGCCAGGCTTCGCCAAACAGAAACAATTCGCAGTCGACCAGGCAGCTAACGATTGGATATTCAGTCTCGACGCTGACGAGCGACTTTCCCCGGAGCTGCGCGCGTCGATCGATGAATTGCGCGTTAAAGATCAATCCGGCGTCGCCGACGGCTACCGCGTCGCGCGGCGTGCTTTCTACCTGGACCGGTGGATTCGCGGCGGTGGCTGGTATCCCGACTATCAACTGCGACTGTTCAATCGGCAGCGCGGAAACTGGCGCGATCGGGTGATTCATGAGTCTATCGTTATGGATGAAGGCGCGCGTGTCGAGACATTGCGCGGCGATCTGCTTCACTACTCGATGCGCGACCCCGAACATCATCGCCAAATGATCGAGGAGCGCTACGCGCCGCTGGGCGCTGAACA
This sequence comes from Pyrinomonadaceae bacterium, assembly GCA_044870975.1. GTDB lineage: Bacteria > Acidobacteriota > Blastocatellia > Pyrinomonadales > Pyrinomonadaceae > UBA11740. Next base: position 32,662 of record JBIOZK010000010.1, on the reverse strand, counting down.
GATGCTGCTCGAAGGCAAGCGAACGTCCAGCATGCAATCGGCCATTGCCGGACCGGCCGCCTTCATACGCAGTTTCATCTTGAAAGGTGGATTTCGTGACGGGCGAGCCGGATTGACGATCGCCAAAATGGCCGCCTATCACGCTTCGCTGAAGCATTCCTTGCTGCGCAAACTCCAGAACTCCGATTCAAGAAATCAGTAGGCAGCAGATCGCAGCCGCGCTACAATGCCTTCAGATGAGCATGCCGGCGATAGATCGCACCCTCGATGTGCCGCTGCCAATTGCCTGCGTGTTCTTCGGCATGATTGGCGGCATCATCGGTAGTTTTCTCAACGTCGTCATCCATCGCGTTCCGCGCGAACAATCGATTGTCTTTCCCAACTCGGCTTGCCCGAAGTGCCACACGACAATCAAGCCGTACGACAATATTCCGGTGATAAGCTACCTGGTGCTGCGCGGGCGCTGTCGCAGTTGCGGGGTTCACATTTCGAGCCGGTATCCGGCGGTTGAGGCCCTGACGGCAATTCTCTTTGCCGCCGTCACCTGGCATGACCGATTGTCCTTCGCCCTCGCTTTCGATCTGGCGTTCGTCGCGGCCATGCTGGCGCTCATTTTCATCGATGCCGAGCACATGATCCTGCCGAACGTCATTACTTATCCGGGGATCCCTTTTGCTTTGCTCGCACGCGTACTGGTCCCCTATTTCGCCGGGCCGGCGCATTTCGACGACCTGCCGCAATTGCTTGGCGTCTTTCCCACCCTGCCGCTGTGGCTGGTCTCGCTCATCGGCGCGGCCATCGGCGCGCTCGCGGGCGGCGGTTCGCTCTGGCTCATGGGCTTTCTTTGGGAGAAGCTGCGCGGGGTCGAGGCCATGGGCTTCGGTGACGTCAAAATGATGCTGATGGTAGGCGCCTTCCTGGGATGGCGCCTGACGATCTTGACGATCATGTTAGGCGCGCTGACGGGATCGATTGCCGGAATTCTGGTGATGTATCGCCGCGGCAGCCGCGACATGCAGATGATGTTGCCTTTCGGGATCTTCCTCGGCATCGGCTCGATCGTCTCTCTCCTGTTCGGCTCGCGCATCATCGTTTGGTACGCGTCCATGTTTCGCTAATCAATGCACGCCAGCCGCCTTCAAATCCTGTTGGCTACCGTCGCCGCGTTTTTCTTGCTCGGCACCGTGGGGATCTTCATCATCTTTGCCATAGCGCCGGACACCGCAGTCGTCTATCGCCCCATGCTGCTGACCGGCTTCGTAGTGATGCTGTTTGTCAGCCTGGTCTGCCTCGCGTCGCTGATGCGTGGCCTATTACGGCCGTATAACCAGTTGATCGGCGAAGCTCAGCGCGCGCCGGTGGCGCATTCCGGCAAACGACAAAACGAAGCGGCTTTCGTGCTGGAGACTTTTCAATCGGTCATCGCCCAACTTCAGGATCAGCAGCAGGAGCTGAAACGCTTGAGCGATCAGGCGAGCCAGCGGGCCGATTCAGCCGAAGCGTTCAGCGATCATATCGTCGCCAGCATGCCGACAGGTTTGTTGGCTTTCGATGCCCACGGGCGGCTGACCGTGATGAACGGGCCGGCACGCGAGCTATTTCGCGCATCGAGCAAAAGCGGCGCGAACTACGCTCAGGTGTTGGCCGATGCGCCACCGCTGATCGAGATGGTCAAGACTTGTCTTGCTGATGGCCGGGTTTATCGGCGTGAAGAAATCGAAACGACAAACGGCATCGAACCGGCAAAGCGCCTGGGTGCGACCGTCGCGCCAATCGATCCGGCTTCCGAGACGGGCGCGCGCGGAGCGCTTTGCCTTGTGACGGACATCACTGAAGTCAGTCGTCTGCGCGAACAGGTCGCCTTGAAAAAGAACCTCGAGAGTCTCGGGGAAATGTCGGCCGGTCTGGCGCATGAATTCAAGAACGCAATGGCCGCATTGCACGGCTACGCCCAATTCCTGCAAACCGTGGATCAGGACGAGCACGGACGATCGGCAACCGAGGCGCTTCTGGAGGAAGTGAGAAATCTTTCAGAAATGACTACAGCTTTTCTCAACTTTGCACGGCCGCAAACGCTGCAGTTGGAAGAGGTTTCCGTGGACGAGATGGTGCAGGAATGCATTCGCGAGTTAAAGCCCCTGTTTGCTTCCCGAAATGTTGAGTGCGTCAGTCCGACCGCAAGCGTCGGCAAGGCAATGGAAGTCCGGGCCGACAATCGCATGCTGCGGCAAGCACTGCTTAATCTCATTCGCAACGCCGCCGAAGCCGTCACCGATGACCAAACCGACCGCAGAGTAACGATCGATACATTCGTCGACGAAGCTGAATCCAGGCCCTGCGCGGTTATTGCTATTAGCGATACCGGTCCGGGCATCGCGTCCTCCGATCTGCAAAAGATTTTCATACCATTTTTCACGACGAAGTCGCACGGTCACGGAATAGGTCTCGCCCTCGCTCATCGGGTGATCGCAGAACATGGAGGCACTCTTACGGCCACGGCGTCACCCACCGGCGGAGCCGTATTCACCGTTAGATTACCGCTCTAAAATCCTTCTGGAAATTCGCCTCCCCATGAATGCGCAAACCATAGATGAAGTCTTGGTTGAACTCGACGAGATCATTCAGGCGACGCGCGCGACGCGCGATCGACTTGGTTATTTTGCCGTCCTCTATCGCAACGTCACGCTCAAGGTGCAGGAAGGAATTGCTGCCGGGCTGTTCGAAGATGGCGAACGCATGGAAAGACTCGACGTCACTTTCGCAAATCGATACCTGACCGCGCTAAACAATTTCAAGCAAGGACGGCCATTGAGCAAGTGCTGGCTGGTTTCGTTCCGGCTGGCCGTCCAGTGGCGACCAATCATCCTGCAACAGCTACTCTCCGGGATGAACGCGCACATTAACTTCGATTTGGGAATTGCCGCGCAGAGCGTCGCCCCCGGTGCGAACCTACAGTCGCTCCAGAACGATTTCGACGTTATCAACGGGATACTGGGCGCCATGATTGTGAAGGTGCGAAGCAACGTCGAAGAGGTTTCGCCCTGGATAAGATTCCTCGATCGCATCGATCCGTCCGCCGAGGACGCGCTTATAGATTTCAGCCTCGGCAAAGCCCGCGCCAGCGCCTGGCTGGTGGCGAACATGGTCAACACCACGCCGCCGGAACATCTCGCGCGCAAGCTGAGCATTCTCGACGATGGTGTCGCGGTCCTCGGTTCACTCATCGGAAACCCGAGAGCCTGGCTACTTAGTATTGGCCTTCTCCTGATTAGGTTGCGCGAAAGCAGCGACGTTCCGCACGTCATAGACGTACTCAGTCAAGTCTAAGTCTATTCTGCACGGACTGTGAGAATCATGATCTCCGGTGGCACTCGAAACCTCACGCGCATGATGCTGGTGCCGATGCCGGTCGTCACGAACAGATGATGATTATTCTCGAAGACATGTCCGGCGGTGTATTTGGAACCAAAGCGAGACGGCACCACCGGAGTGCCGATTAGAGGGAAATTCACCTGGCCACCGTGAGTGTGGGCCGCGAGCAGTAGCGGCACACTCTGAGGAAGATTCGGAAAGATATCGGGGTTATGTGTGAGTGCAATGATCGTCGAGCCGGCCGGAGCTTTCGCGATGGTCGGTTCGATGTGCTGAGGTCGAGTCCAAAGATCCGCCAGACCGGCGAGCCAAAATGAGTGGCCGCGCCAAACGAGCTCCTTGACCTCGTCATCGAGAATCGGGATGCCCTGAGTCTCAAAGGCGCTGCGAATCTTCTCGCCGTTGTACCACCAGTCATGATTTCCCAGCACGCCGTAAACTCCGAGCGGTGCTTTCAAGTTCTTGAGATACGAGGCGGTTACTTCGGGCTCGACATGCTCCGGATTAGTTCGGCTGCCGGTGTTGTAATCACCCAACAGAACGACCACGTCCGGATTTTCTGCATTGGTCAGCTCGACAATTCTCTGGAGCTTGGCTTCATTGATGTAACGCGTGTCCGTGTGCACGTCGCCAATCACGGCGATGCGCAACCCGCTAAGTTCCTTCGGCCATGATTGGATGGAAATCGATTGGTGGTGGACGACTAAACGGTTCGGCTCAATGAAAAAGCCCCAAATCGCCGAGCCGGCGATTGAAACCAGAATGATCACAATCGCGATTCGAAATCTTCGGCGCCAACGCAGCCGACGATCATTATTCTCTCCCAACGGCAATGGGCGTAGCAGCACGCCCAGGAAGATGAACAAGCCAACCACGACCGCAATGGCAACTATGAAGACGCGACTGATCATATGATCGGCGCGCAGGCATCCCTGCCTGCGGTCCACCGGCATCCTGCCGGTTTCATTACGGCGCGCAAGATGCGCGCGACCCGCCGACAAGGATGTCGGCGCTCCTAAGGAAAATATTCACGCCACCGACGGTCAACTAACTTCTTGATGTCATCGCGGACGATTAACTCGTCAGGCAAACTGGGTTTCTTGCGCGCGTCAATCACGATGGGCGGCTTGTAAGCGAGATGATGCCGAACGACATTCGTTTGAGACGCATAAATGTCCGCCGCCGGTTCAAAGCGCGTCCAGGTCGACCAGAGGAAATCGGTCTCGGATTGAGCCACGCGCGTCTCGTCATGCAAAACTACGAGGGGCCAATCGGCAAAGGCCGGCTCCTTTGAGAGGCGGCTGGCTTGTTCGACGTCTGCGAGATAAGGCTGTCCCTGCAACACCAAACACCCGGGACAGAAGACTTCTGCGCCCGTGACACCGCTCGGCAACTCGCCGCGAAACTCGCGCGGCAGTTCGCGAATCGCGTCGCCCAATCCCATGACGATCGCTTTGCTGCCTTCATTAACCTTGCCGCTGGTGTAATCGAGGGTGTCCATCGACGTGTTAGAGAAGATAAAGAAGTCTCGCTCCCAATGAGCGCGCGCCAAAACGTGTTCGAGCACGCCGCGGAAATTCTGAAGGTCGATTAGCGCATCGGTCAGAATCAGGAACTTCGTCAGCGCCAACTGGCCTTCCCCGAGTATTCTGAAACCTGACACCAGGGCCTCACGAGTGTAACGTTCGCGCACGACCGCGGCGGCCAGCGAATGAAATCCGGTTTCGCCGTAGGTCCAAAGCTTTCGCACGCTCGGCATGACCATCGGGAAGATTGGTGACAGCAGCGACTGCAGGTAATCACCGATGAAGAAATCTTCCTGCTTCGGTTTGCCGACGACGGTCGCAGGATGGATCGCGTCGCGGCGGTGCGCGATCGCTTCGCAATGAAATATCGGGTAATCGTGTTGCAGAGAATAGTAGCCGTAATGATCTCCGAACGGGCCTTCCGGCCGGCGCTCGTGAGGTTTCGCCTGACCGATCAAGGCGAATTCGGATTCGGCCACCAATCGGTGCGCTTCGCCAATCGGGTTCTTAGCCATGCGCAACTTCTCGCCGCCAAGCAGCGACGCCAGAATTAATTCGGGCACATCCTCCGGCAACGGTGCGATGGCCGAAATGATTAACGCCGGCGGCCCGCCGAGAAAGACTGTCACCGGCAGCGACTGATTAAGTCTTTCAGCCTCGTGATAATGAAAGCCGCCGCCCTTCTGAATCTGCCAATGCAATCCCGCCATCGCCCGGTCGTGGATCTGCATGCGATAAATGCCGAGGTTGTGCTTCTTCGTCAGCGGATGCTCGGTGTAAACCAGTGGCAGCGTGATGAACGGCCCGCCGTCTTCCTGCCAGGTCGTCAGCACCGGCAATTGATCCAGCCGCGGCTGTGGCTCGACGACTTCGGTGACCGGCCCACGCGCGACCGTCTTCGTTCCCAGCTTTAAGAAATCGCGCAGTAGCGAACGATGTTTCCACAGTTCTGACCCATTCGGCGGCAGCAAAGATTCGGCGACCTGGACAATTTGTTTGATGAATTGCTCGGGCTTGGATCCAAAGGCGAGATCGATTCGCTTCGCCGTCCCGAAAAGATTCGTGACCACCGGAAACGGACTTCCCTTCACTTTCTTGAACAGCAGTGCCGGGCCACCTGCATCAATCACCCGTCGATGAATCTCGGCTAATTCGAGGTAGGGATCGACTTCAACTTCAATTGTGGTGAGATCGTTTTCGCGCCGCAGGAGGTCGAGAAAGGAGCGAAGGTTTCGGTGCATTTAGCGGTTCAGGCCGACAGTTCGAACAAATCGTGGCACAGACTTCAGTCTGTGATCCCTTCGGTCCCCACAGACTGAAGTCTGTGCCACGATCCAAGCCATCAGTTCTTGCTGACAGTCTTTTTCAGGCTGGCGCTGTTCAAATCCAGATCAGTCACTGCGATCACTTCGACGTTCGGAAACTGCTTCTGCAATTCAGGCAGAAACTCTTTGGCATTCCCGACGACGACGACGCTGGTGCTGTCCGCATTCAAACGCGATGCGGCAAACGCCTTGACGTCCGCAGGTTTCACCGCCTGAACACTGGCGACGTAACGATTGATTTCATCGAGCGGCAGGCCGTACATGGCGAGGTTCGCGAATTGGTTGACGACGCCATTGGTGGTCTCCATGCTGCGCGCAAATCCGCCCAGCAAGCTCGCTTTTCGCGTGGACAATTCTGAATCGAGCAACTCGCCGGTCGCCAGTTTTCCAATCTCAGCTAAAGCCAGCGAAGCCACTTCCGCTCCTGATTGGTTCTTGGTTTGCGCCGATGCCATGAACGAGCCCGCGGAGCGACGCATATCAAGCTGACTGGCCGCGCCATAGCTAAGGCCGCGTTTGACGCGAATCTCCCAATTCAGACGGCCCGAATAACCGCTGAGCACTGCGTTCGCTACGATCCCGCGAAAGTAATCCGGATTGTCACGGTTGATTGCGGAACGAACTGCCAGCACCGCCGTCTGGCCGGCCGTCGGTTGATCGATCACCAGAATGCGACGTCCGCCGGCAGTACTCTCAGGGGTCGTGATTTGCAATTTCGGTAGAGGACTCGCCGGGTTCTTCCAGTCGCCAAAATATTTATCGGCCAGGGCGAAACCGTTCGCCGGTGTGATATCGCCACCGATTACCAGGATGGCGTTGTCAGGACGATAGTACATCGAGTGAATCTTCAGAATGTCGTCGCGCTTGATCCGCGGTAAGGACTCAGGCGTGCCCGACAATGAATGTCCGTAAGGCGAGTCACGAAAGACGACCCGGGCTGCGACGAACCGCGCAATGGAACCCGGAGTCACGAGCGCGCTGCGCAGTCCATTCAGGTTTTGCCGGCGCATGCGGTCAATCTCTTCGTCCTTGAAAGCCGGGTTGCGCGTGACGTCAGCCATAATTTCGAGCGCCTTGCCGATGTTCGTCGACATCACGCTGGTCGTGATTGAAGACGAGTCCCATCCCGCTCCTGCGCTCAGCGTCCCGCCGAGCACTTCGATGGCTTCGGCGATTTGGGTGGCGCTCTTGGTAGCCGTGCCACGCGTCAGCAATGACGCCGCCATGTCAGCTACGCCCGCCAAATCAGATGGATCAACTTCGCCACCACTCTTGATGAGAAGCTGCGCGGTGACGAGTGGCATCTCGGTGCGCGGAACTACAATCACGCGCAGGCCATTCGGCAGATTTTTCTCGGCCGGCTTGGGAAATACCGCCGAGTGTGGCGCTGTCGGTGGAGGCGGCGTCGCTTGCGCCGTCTGCGCCGCCGAACTCATTGCACAGAGGGTGACGAACAATATTGCCACCATAAGTTTTGGAGCTTTGTTTCTCATCTCGATTCTCCTCCCTTCGAGGAATTCATCGACGAATTGTTGGAAGTCTTCGGTCGTTCCGTTTCAGGCAGGTAATAGATGACGTAACGGTTGTTGTCGGTCAGATATTTCTGCGCGACGCGTTGAATGTCCGCCGCTGTCACTGCCTGTAATCGATCCAAATCTGTATTGACGCGATTCGGATCGCCGAGTATTACCGCCGCACGTCCGAGCGCATTGCTCTTGCCGAGACTCGTCTCGCGTTGTCGCAATTGACCGGTGACGATTTGATTCTTCGCCTTTTCCAGTTCGGCCGCGGTGACCGGCGTGTCCTGCAACTTTTTGATTTCGGCCTTTAAAGCGGTTTCGACGTCTTCGGGCTTTTTGCCCTGAGCGGCAAAAGCCGTGAACGTGAACATGCCTGCGTCCTCGCGCAGGTCAGCGCCGGCATTCGCGCTGGTCGCGAGCTGTTGCTGATACACGAGCGACTGATACAAGCGCGACGAGCGGCCTTGGGAAAGAATCGTCGACGCCATTCTCAGCGCCGCCGCGTCATCGCTCTTAGTGGAAGGCACGAGGAACGTAAGCGCCACGCCCTTCAAAGGTACGTTCGGCGCGTATTCCATGAATCGCTTCTCGCCGGTGCGCGCGGGCTCAGGCACATTGACCCGCGGCAAAGGCAGATTCGGTTTCGGAATCGACGCGAAATATTTATCGACCCAGGTATCAAACTGCTTCTGATCGAAATCACCGACGACGATCAGAGTCGCATTGTCCGGCCGGTAATAGGTATTGTGAAACTTGATCACATCATCGATCGTCGCCGCCTGGAGATCTTCAATGCTGCCAATGCCCGGTCGCTTGTACGGATGCGCGCTCCATGAATGGACATCCATGGCGATGAAGAAACGGCCATTTGGCGGGGCCAGGACACTCTGACGATACTCTTCCTGCACTACCGCGCGCTCTGATTTGAAGTTCTCGTCATCAACCGTCAAAGACGCCAGCCGCTCGGCCTCAGCCCACAGGAGCGTCTCGAGATAGTTTGCCGGAATCGTCTCGTAATAAATGGTCGCGTCGTCCTGTGTCGTGGCGTTGTTGTTCCCGCCGACATCTTCGGTGAGCCGATCCATCATCTCGGCTTTCATGTTCTTGGTTGATTTGAACATGATGTGCTCGAAGAGGTGAGCAAAACCGCTGCGACGATCAGGATCATCCTTCGATCCGACGTGATACCAAACATTGATAGTCACTGTCGGGCTGGACTTATCCAGCACGCTAAGCACGCGTAAACCGTTCGGCAGCGTGCGCTCGCGATATTTCATCTGCGGCATCTTCACCTGCGCTTGAGTAGCGCATACCGCCAACACCAGCACTGCAAGCAATAGAATTCTTTGAGGTATTTGTTTCATTGAGCCCTCCAATCAGTTCATGCACCAGTGACAAGTGACAGGTGACGAGTGACAAGCTAAAAACTGGCTGTAGCCACGGATATCAAAATTTGCGAGGACACTAGACCGATCACTTGTGCGGTAACTTCCTCCGTAGCCCATTAAGCTTTTTTCGAATTTCTTCAGCGAGCGATAATAGCCGCTCCTTTGCGCAACTGTGCAATACATCAACTCCCCGGCGATCTCAAGTTGCGTTTCTAGTTTGGCCACCGAGCCCTCCGCCTTAGAGATAAATTGAATGATTTCTCCAGTGGAATGCCGCGCCTGGCCTTCGGCTATGTTCGATGGGATCGAGACTGCCGCCCGACGCATCTGGAATGTCAGTCCGAACTTCTCATCTCTGGCAAACTGCTGCGATACCAAATAGATTTGCTTGACCAGGAACAGCGATTCTTGCCAAACCAACAGGTCGCGAAAGCCTTACGCCGTAATCTTGCTTGTCACTTGTAACTTGTCACTAGTCACTAATCCAGATCAAGTGGATTTCGATAGACCTTGGTGTCCTTCTCGGCCTTTTTCTTCGCTTCCTGAAATTTCTCTTCCAGCAAGCGACTGCGATCTTTGAAGGAAGTCATTTCCTGCGAAAACATCTGATCGCGCGTCTGCTTCTGCTTGTCGAGGTCCTTGACCATGTCTTCAAACGACCCGAGCGGTTTGGTCTTCTCTTCATGCGACAGCAGCGCGCCGGTTTCGGCATCGATGTTCAGGGTAGCTTCGCAGCAAGGACAAATTATGGTGAACCGATCTGAATTAGCCATGATTCGAGGCGAATCATATCAAGATACCGAGTCATAAAAAAAGCGGCGCACGGGCGCCGCCTTTGAATGAGAGCTGAATAACAGTTAGTGCGGGATTACTTTCTTGACTGCCTTACCGGTTTTCTTCACGCCTTCCGCGGTCTTATCGACAACGGTTTCGGCGCCTTCCTTGGTCTTTGAGCCGATGGTCTTGGCCGTATCGGCGCTCTTGTCGATGACCTTTTCAGTTCCCTTCACCGTCTTTTCGCCGACGTCTTTACTGACGTCTTTCGTCTTATCGACTACGTCTTTTCCAACATCTTTCGACTTGTCGTAGGCGTCGACGCTCTTATCCTTGACCCAGCCCGCTGAATCGGCGATGGCTTCACCGGTCGCGTTGAGTGCCCTTTCAGGTTCGCTCAACTCCCGCTCCTCACCGCTCGGTGAATAAGCCTTTGCGGTTGTCTTACCGTCGCGCGTGGTTACGACAACTTTCGAAACGCGCGGGTTGTTGCGGAAGGTGCGCGTTTCCGTGCGCACGCCGTTTTCGTTCGTCGTCGTTATTTCAGAGTTGTCCGGACCGGCGGTGGTCGCCGTGGTGTTTTCGGTGCTGGTATTAGTGTTTGTGTTCGCGGTGTTGTCGCTACTGGCGCAACTGGCCGTCAGTATTGATAGTGCCAGAACAGATATGATTGTCAGGAATTTCTTAATCACTTTCTCGCCCTCCCACCTATATAAATCCATTTTCGCGGCAACCATTATACCGCGCAGAGGGTTAATAAATTAGGAGTGAGAAGTGCGTGAGATTGGAACATCGCGATTGAACGGGAGTATGAAAATGAAACGATAGCCGCCGTTAATTAGCCGCGACCAGATATCGAGGCGAACCCGAGACGTCGACCGCCAAGCCATCGTTTGTCGCCGCTACACGCCCTCCGCTGACGCCATTGATGGTCGTAACCACGAACTGACCTGATAAAGATGGAACCATTAATGGGTGCGGTGTCGGCGACAGCGTCCAGGCCACAATGCGGATTTCGTCACCCTTTGCGAAAGCCAGCACGTAGTCTTGAGGTCCGCCCACCTCCATCCGCCGCTCGAAACGAAATCCCTTGAGCACAGTCGTCAACGTCCTTGCAGCCAGATAGGCGGCTTTAGGCTCATTGACTTCCGCCCGGCCTGATTGATTTTGATTTCGCACCAGCCCGAAATGATGTTCTGCTTCCTTTGGATCAATGCCGTCGTCGCGCCAGTCGTACCAGATAGAGATTGGAATTGCGTTCGCCATGTTTGTCAGGAACTGTCGCGCCAGCATTGCTGCCTGCTGCTCCTCATCCATGCCGCGCCAGGCAGATGAATAGCCCCACTCGCCTGAGATGATTGGCAATTCTGCCTGATCAGGCTCATCCCGGTAACGTCTCATCATTTGCCGCAGCCTCGCATAGTCATTGGCGACGAGCTCCGGATTGTGTCTCAAATATGGATGGACTGAGATGGCTGTGAACGAATCCATCACGCCGGCTTTTAAGCACGAATCAAGAAACGCAAAGTCCATTTCTCCGACCGCGGGACCAATCAACTTCTCGCCGGGAACCGCCTCTCGAAACGCCTGCCCTACAGCCGCGGCCAGAAGGGCATACTCCTTCGCGTTAACCGGCTTCCAGAACATTGGATTGTTTGGCTCGTTGTAGATCTCCCAGAGCACTCCGCGATTGGCGAAGTGTTGGGCGGCAGCCACCGCCCATCTTGCAAACGCTTTTCGTGAGGCCTGGGTGCGAGGAGAAGTTTCTCCGTAAACGGGATTTCCGTAATCCAGAATGAACATCGCGCGCAGGTGATGGGCTTCGAGTTCCTTCAGCAAACGATCGTAAGCCGAGAAGTCATAACGTCCGGCTTCAGGTTCGGTGACGTCCCATTTGAAATCCATTCGCACCCAGCGAAGGCCGGCGTCGGCAATCATCTTTAATTCACCAGGCTGGGGTTCAGTGAAATGAATGTTGACGCCAAGTGATTCGTCGACTGTCGGTGAATTGGGAAGGGCCTTCCAGCAGCCCATGCATTCAAGTGATCGATTGTCGGCAGAAATAGAGAGCGAGAGGGAGAGCGAGGCAATGGCAAGCACGGAGCGAAATCTCATCCTGGTAACGCAACTGCTGCGATCGGCGCAGCCGCTAAGCGGTGGCGCTGCCTTCGGCGAAATCCCAAAGCACCAGCCGCGAGAGACTCCTTTCGACGGCCACGGCCGCCGCATAGCGCTCGCCGGCAAAAATGTCCTTGAAGATCCATCGCTGCGCGTCGGCAGGATCGACACGGCTTTCAAGCAACACCGCGGCGTTTTCAGGCGCCACTGAAACATCAAATTGATCGAGTGGACAATACAGGCCTTCGCCACGCGCCTTGATGTAGGCTTCCTTGCGTGTCCAGACGTTGAAGAAAGCGCGTGTCCGCAATTCTGGCGCAACCGTCCGAAATTCTGCTACTTCGGCCGGCGAAAAGAAATGGGTTGCTACTTCCTCGTTAACGAAATCCGAGCGCATGAACTCAATATCGACCCCAACTTCACGGTCACGGGTAATCGAGATCAGGGCAAGTTGATGTGAATGTGAAAGGTTGAACCGCAGTCCCTGAGCGACGTGTTTGTCGGCAATAAATGGTTTGCCAAATTCACCAGCTTCCAATTGAATGCGACCTGGCTTTACTCCGAGATAGCGGCTGAGAATTAATCGCAATGAAGCGCGAGCCGCGCAAAATTTACGACGATCGGATTCAAACTTGAATCGATCGGCGCGGGTGCGATCGTCCAGGGACAACGCTTCGTCGAATGTCCACGACCACGTCACATCGAGCGGCGCGCGCCAGATGTGAACTTCGTTCTGCCAGATGGCTGGCTGCGAAGGACCGGCTTTCCAGGTCTGCTGCGATGAGGCAGCGAGCTGAGTGGTGCGATCTGCGTAATCAAATAATGGGGCTACTTCAATCATAAGAATTAGGCAACAACTGCGAGTCGCGGCCACACTCGCTTCGAAACATTTTCTGACAGGAGTCGCGCCCCCGCCAGCAACTCTTCTGCGCACGACGATGGAGCCACGCTCCCAAGAAACTGGAGCACCCGGAAAGCAAACACGTTGTTATCAAACTTCTCGGCATGACGGCGCAGCAGTATCTGACTCCAGATCATGCTTTCGAATCTCTCGATTGCTTCGCTGGCCGCACGACTATTTGGCTGATCAAAAAATACACCGGTCTTTCCGTCTACTACAGTCTCACGGGCGCCACCGGAATTGTAAGCAATCACGGGCCGTCCCGCCGCATTCGCTTCGAGGGGCGCCATGCCGAAATCTTCTTCGCCGGGGAACAAGAGAGCACGGCAGCGAGCCAGGTAATAGTTAACAATCTGATCGGGTTGCCGACCCAGGAACTCAATTCGATCATCAGCCAGCTTTTCCAAACGCTGACGATCGGGGCCATCGCCGATTATCACCAGACGTCGGTTCATCCGTTTGCAAGCTTCAATCGCAAGGTCGATTCGCTTGTACGGAATCAAACGCGACAGGATCAGATAATAATCCTGGACATCGTTCGACATATGGAACCGGTTTACGTCGATGGGCGGCGGAATCACGTGCGCTTCGCGCCCGTATATTCGCTTGATGCGCTCGGCCACCAATTTTGAATTGGCGATGTAGTAGTTGGGTTGCTGTGCTGCGCGCAAATCCCACTTGCGCAGTCCCCAGAGAAAGAAAGGCAGCACCGCTCGCACCCCGCGGTTGAATTTCTCGCGGGCTACATAATCTTCATAACGCCAGACCCAGCGCATGGGTGTGTGACAGTAGCAGACATGAATTGCGCTGGGCCGGCGGTGCACACCCTTCGCATAGCCCGAACTGCTGCTGAAGATCAGATCGTATTGGCTGAGATCGAACTTCTCAACCGCGAACGGATACAACATGAAGTAATGGCGGAACCGTCGATCCATCGACGGCAAGCGCTGCATCATCGACGTATGTATGTCAGCTGATTTCAGACGCTTCGGCAGGTATTGCGGCAGCGCGACCGTGGTGTACAACGGCGCTGACGGAAAAGAATCGTGGATGGCCTCGACGACGCGTTCGGCGCCACCGAATTCGACAAAATAGTCGTGTACCAGTGCAACTTTTGACAAGACGCTAAGCCCTAACCTTCTTCTTTAAGAAAGTGGCAAAGCTGTCCGTTTTTCAATCTATTTAACGATTTGGGTCAGAGAAGTTGAGGTGAGAAATTAATGGAATCCTGGCTGTATTCAATACCTTAGAGAACAGCCGTCCAGAGGGTGATAGGAGGAGTTCTGCGACTCTCAGCCTTCCGCCGAACGTGAGCTAAACAAATCCCAACCCAACCGGTTCGTCGGAATCTTGGGCAGGTCTTCCCAACGCGGGCGTATGCACTCCCAGAGAGTCATCTTGCGTCGCCACAGCAGACAAATCAGGGCCACGACGAACATGACGCTGTAACTGGAGAGATTTGCCAACGCAGCGCCTTCGATGCCGCGCGTGGGTAGCCATGACAGTAAGGCTACGACCATCACCACCGCGGCGAAGATCCTGGCGATGGTGCTCAAGCCCGGATGTCCCAATCCATTCAATCCGCTAATCACGACGGCGCCGGCGCTCCAGACAAGCGAAGCCAACATCAACAGACGCCATACCCCGTTGACCGCGACGAAGCTTTCGCCATAGGCAAACCGCAAAATAAAGGGCGAAAGAATCCAGAGCGGAATAAGCACGAGCACGTGAGCGACGGTCGTCAGACGCAAACTCCTGGTCAGCATCAGAGTCGCCCGTTCGTTTTCCTCAGCCGCCGCCACCTCCGGCATCAACGCGTCGCACACCGAGGAACACAGCACACTGGTAATATCAGCGAGGCGGAGCGCAACTACATAGAGTCCAATTGAAGTACTCGACGCAAAACCGACCAGCAGGATCAAATCCAGACGCCAGTTGACGAAATCAGTCAGCACCCCGGGATAATCGCGAATGCCATATCGCAGGGTCATGCGCAGATCATCCAGCTTCGGCTCCCAGCTCGGTTTCAATTCCCGCCAGACAGCGATCAGAGAAAGAATCAGCGAGGCCGTAAGGGCCACCACCATCGTGTAGGTTGCGGTTTCGACCGTCAGGCGCTTCATCGACCAAAGCACGATGTAACTGACCAGCTGCACGGCGAAGAGAATCAAGCGTAACACGCCTACCCAGGTAAATCGCCGCGCGCCTTCCAGCAGACTTCGCGTGAGGTCGGTGAGCATCAGCACAGGAATTGTCAGCAGATAGATGCGCGCCAGGCGCAGGACTTCAGGGCTGCGGTGCCCGATCAAATACGGAATTACAAATTCGGCCAACGCCAGCGTCACCAGACCGACGATCAAGGTGAAGACAATCGCATTCGAGTACAAGCCAGACACGCATTCAGGACGCTTCGCGGTCCAGTAGCGATAAGCCTGTGGCAGTCCCAGCTGGGCTGTCATCGAAAAGATTGCCGGCCACATGAGCACGACCATCAGATCGCCACGACCAGTCGGCCCCAGCGCCCAGGCGCTCAACAGACTGGTAACGACTCCTGACGAAAGCATCAGGAAGTTGGTACTGAAAACTAGTTTGACGTTGCGACCGAGCATTAGTCCGACACCTTCATTCTCAAACGCGACTCGTTAGCGGAGCCTGATCGTTAATCACGCTGGGCGCCGAAACATTGCGCTCAGCCATCACCTGATCGAACAAGCGCAAGTACTGTTGCGCGATCTTGTCCCATGAATAATTTGCGGCAGTCTTGATTCCCTCCCGGCGAAAACGGGCCCTTAGTTCTTTGTCACCAAGAATGCGATCGAGCTTCGCCGCGATGTCGTTCCCTTCGCGATTGATGAACAGACCGTTCTCTCCATCGCGTAGATAATCCTCGATGCCGCCAACCCGACAAGCCAGGACCGGGAGACCGGAAGCCATCGCTTCAAGGCAAACCAGGGCGAAAGTCTCGTAGAGAGACGGAAACACAAAGACATCGGCGGCCGGATAAATGTCGGGCAGATCTTTGCGCGGACCGACAAAATGAACTCGATCGGCTACGCCCAAACCGTGCGCGAGCTGCTGAAAACCATGCAATGAGTCGTTCCCAACCACGAGCAGGTGGGCTTTGGTTTTCATCCCGGCCAGCCCGCGGATGGCGAACTCAAGACCCTTCAGCCGAAACTGGCTGCCGACGAAAAGAATTAGCGGCGTCGCTTCATCGATCCCTAAAGCACTCCGGACTTCAGCTCTGCTGGTCACGTTGTCGGCCGAATAACGAGAAAGATTGATGCCGTTTGGAATGGTGACGATCTTCTCATCGGGGACGCCGTAGTAATCCTTCAACTGCTGTCGCACGCGCTCTGAAATGGCCACGACCCGTCGATATCGGCCGCGCGCCAGCATGAACCAGTCGCGCCAGGCCAGCCAGAGATTCGTCGGATTGAACATCCATTGGTAATAGCCGGCGCGGCGCTTGGCCGCGAGCGAGGCCCGGTTAACTGCGTGCACAATGCACACGTCACCGAATAATGAATCGCCGTGACTGAGCACAAGTTCCGCTCGGTGATTCCGGCGAGCCTTCAATGTGGCCGCGAGGGTAAAGATTGGCACCGCCAGCGCGGTTGCCATATACCCCCACTCGCACCACTCGGCGAGCCAGGTAGTAATTAGATTCAGTCCTTCGCGCGACTCGGTTTCGGTTGCCAGGCTGGTGATCACCTGTGCATTCAAATGCAAGTTGCGCCAGGCCCGATGCAGTTCGTAAGCGACACACTCGCTTCCGCCCCGCAGGCCTATCTCCCGGGAAATTTGGACAATATTAAGCTCTCTCATGGTGATACTCGGTGAAGTTGGTTTGCTGATTTTGTCCTGAGGCGGGAACAGTTTCCTTGGCGACGAAATTCTCGTCACAAGACTGATGATAAAGAACCTCCAGCTCTTTCATATAACGTCCGATCGAAAATCTTCTGGCAACGTCGTGGCTTGCTCTGGCCGCTAGCTGCTGACGCAGTTCGGCATTCTCAGATAACAAATTCATCGCTTGAACTAATTCGGCCTGATCCCCTGCGGTCACCAGCCAACCGTTCTTTTGGTGGTCGATTATTTCCAGCAGGCCGTCAAGCGCGGTCGCCAGCACCGGCGTCCCGCAGGCCATGGCTTCACAAGCGATGAGACCGAATGGCTCGCGCCGCGAATTGATTACGAGTAGATCAAGTGCGCGCATAACGTCAGGCACGTCATCGCGATTGCCGAGCAACTTCACGCGACTAGCGATGCCCAGCTCTTCCGCCGTCTGACGCAGCAATTGTTCGTAGGCGCTGTCTCGGTTGAAAATTGCCGCGCCGATAATGAGCAGGACACCGCGGGGATTGGTTTTGAGGAACTCGGCAAACGCTTTAAGCAGTTCAAGCTGGCCTTTGCGCGGCGTAAGTTGTCCCACGATGCCGACAACAAAATCATTCGTCTCAAGCGACAGGCGGCGGCGAATGTCTTCGCGACCAATTCCCTTAGGTGTAAAGCTGTCCAAATCGATCGCGTTCAGAATCAAAGTTACGCGCTGCTGAAGGGCGGACAATCTGCCGCAGAAGTTTCTGCGAACAGCATCTGAAACCGCAATCATCCGGGTACGCCTCGACAGCGCGGCCACCAGGCGAATGGCGGAAGATAAAGGATGACGTGGTAGCAAGTCGTGCAGATGCCAGACTACTTTGGATTTCAAACCAACCGTCGCAGCCGTGGCGATCAGGCCCGCGCGAATGCTGTTCGCGTGAATCAGATCCGGATTGAGCGCCGCAAATTTTCGTCGAAGGTTTGCAATGACGCGGCCAGAGGAAATTGCATAGGTGAGCAACTGATCCGGCCGCCGGGTAAACCGCGCCTTGAGATCGGCGACAACTTCGACCGCGGCGCCGGTTTCTTTGGCCATAGCCGCCAGAGGTCCATCATCCGGGCAAATCACCACGCGCTCGAACTCCCCATCCAAACGCGCCAAAATCGTCAGCAAAACGCGCTCGGCGCCGCTGACTTTTCCCGTGTGATTGTAAAAAACGACCTTCATTCTCAGTGGACGATTTCGCCCCTATCCAGGCTAAATCACAATTAGTTCGCGTTCTCCAGCGTTCATCTCTTCAGTCGCCTGCCTGGTCAGCCCCCAGGTGCTAATCCATCCCACCAACAGCCATCCGAAAGGCGCGACCGAATACAAAGTGAAGGTATTTCCAAACATGTTGTTGAGAATCAGCACCGGCATGATCGCTGCCGCAATCCGCCAAAGACGCGCTTCAGGTGAACCTCTTTCGGCATTCCGGTAGCTGCGCCAACTCATTGAAGTAGCTTTGCAAAGAATCCAAATCAGGAGCAGCACGGCGGGGATTCCGCAGGTCAGGACCGATGAAATGAAGTAACTATCGATGGGCGGCAAGTCGGTATCAGCGCCGTCGCTGTATCGCCAGGCGCCCACGGACGTGGCGCCCAGGCCCATCCCCAACGGTCGATAAGGAATCACATCAGTCGCCAGGTAAGTCCAGTTCTTGAAGCGCTCGTTAAGACTTTCTTCCTTGGTTGGGTTCAGCGTGCCGCGCGCGGTGTGTGACAGAAGCGCCTTGGCGCGTTCATCGTCGCCGTGGTCCAACATGTCGTCATTGGTCGGCGCCTTCGCCAGGATGCCAATCAACAGCGCCGGGGCCAACAACATCAGCACGCGCGCCAGCGCCGCCCGCCGGGTAGTCGCGCCCATGACAACCAGCACCATCAAACCGAGGAGCAAACCAAACATTGCCGTCCGCTGTCCGGTGAAAAGCAGCATCAGGCTGAGCAGGCCACCGCAAATCGTCCAACTCACTTGCCTCATTCGGTTCGCGGCCTGCGCGGCGAATCCGAAGGCAATCAAGGTGGCAATCTCGACATAACGTCCCCACTCTTCCGCGCTGCTGAAGGTGGCGAGGGCGCGCTCAACTTTGCCGACCGAAATAGAATTGTAGAAATCTGTGTTGTCGATCCAGTACTGCTCGAACGCCGGAAATCCAAAAGTCAGCTGATAGAGTCCGTAGAGCGAACTGATGAACGCCAGCACCACGATGACGCGGAACGCAGTGAGCATAAATTCCGGCTTGATTACCTGCGCGAAGTAGAACCACAGCAGCGGAATCAGCACAAACATTGCTCCCGACAGACCGACCGAAAGACCGCCCTGAATCGGGTTGAAAACCTGCAGGAAGTAGATCGCTGCGAGGAGCGACACCCAGACTGCCAGCGGGCTTTGATAAAACAAACGGAAGCGATGCCGTTGGAGAATTATCGCAAAGGCCACGATCGTTACGACCGGAGTAACGACGTGGATGGGATCTGACTGACTGTAGGTCAGGTAAAGATACTGGGCCCGTCTCAGGAAGCCACGAAGCGGTTCAAAAATCATCATCGCGACCATGCCGGCTTCGAGACTTATCATCAGCGCAAACATCATGGCCGATCCAAAGCCACCGAGAACCAGCCAGCGCAACGCTTCGCCGCCGGTGTTAGCTGCCCAGAGAATCGCCACCGAAAGCGGCAGCGACCCCAACGGCCAAATCTTCAGCCGCGGAAATCGCGAGGGCGATTCAACTAGGATTTCAGCACTCATCTTGCTTTTGCAAATAGGACCGCCAAGGCTTGGGGCATCGAAACCTGGCCAGTCAATTTTCGTCTTTGATCGATCTATCGATCGGAAGCAAACTCAAATTTCCTTTCCATTTGACTCGAGTATTGCGCCCGCAGAATGCGACGGTAGAATTCATAGGTCTGTTCCGCCACGCGGTCCCACGAGTAATGCTCATCGACCCGCTGCTTGCCGATTTGCGAAAGGTTGCGGCGCAGATCAGGTTCCGACAACAGACGCTCGATGGCGGCCGCGAGCGCTCCTGCGTCGCCTTCCGGCACAATCAGCCCCGCGGTGTCGATCACCTCAGGTATCGCGCCACAGTTCGAGCCAATCACCGGTACGCCACTGGCCATTGCTTCGACCAGGACGCGGCCAAATTGCTCGCGGATCTTGCTCGTCGTCTGCGTCGGCATCACGAGCATGTCCATGTTCCTGATGGCCGCGGGCACTTCGTCGTAATGAATCGCACCCCGAAATTCCGTCTTGCCCATCAACCCGAATTCGCGCAAATCATTTTCAAAGCCGGCTCGTTCCGGCCCGTCACCAACGACGACCAATTTCCAGTTTGTGCCCGCCAGTTGTGCCAGCGCTTGTGCCAGGATGTTCAGTCCCTTACCCGGCAACATGCGGCCCACGTACCCAATCGTCAGCTCATCTTGAGCCTCGAACCTCTTCGCCTCTGAGGCGAAGAGCTGCGTATCGACGCCAAAGGGAATAATCGCCATCGGCTTGTCGAAACCTTTGGCGCGCATCACCTCGCGCGTGGTTTCGCTGCAGGCGTACGCGGCATTCACGCGGCGAAACGATCTGCGTTCGGACCAGCCAAATGGCGGCGGGTAGTTCTTATGAATGTTCTGGGCTGTCTGCAGAATGATGGCAGCCCGGGGCGCGAATAAATCGCACAATGCCAACAGCTGCGCACAGCCGACGCTAAAGGGTTCGTGATTCAAATCAACTACGTGCGGCCGATGACGCTTAAGGGCGGCAATGATTGACAGGGGATTCCACGCGAACAACTGCACGTGACTCGAGAACAAAGTGCGGGTGGCAATTACCGGAAAGAGGTCATCGGCGGTGGCGGCGACGTCCACTTCAGCTTCGCGCCAATGCCGCGCGGTGATCACTTCTAATTCGATGTCACTGTAGTTGCGCGCCAACGCACGCTCACGCTCGCGCAGAACAGGCGTGAGGCTCGAGTGCGAAACTCGTAAGACTCTGATTTTCTCGCCTGACTTTGGTTGAATCTGCATCACTGTTTCAATTCATATCCAACGCGGTTGAGTTGGAATTCACGTATTGCTCCGGCGCGGTACGTTGACGATATCGATCAAGCAAGCGATGCCGTTTAGCTTCCAACGCGTAAAAACCTGAAACCTTTAAAATGAACCGCGCCAGATTGTCCTGATGTCCCAGCGGCACGCGCCAAAGGCTGTGCTGACTGTTGGTGCCTTTCCAAACTGACCACGAAGCGTGATAGCCGCTGGCCGCGCTGAGTTGTTCGAGCTGGGGACTGCATTCGCCATAAGGCCAGGCCATCAAAGTAACCTTCTGACCGACGATGCTCTCCAGCAGTCGACGCGATTCCGTCAATTCAAAGCGTGCTTCATCCACTGCCAGTTGGTTGAAGTTCCGATGCCAAAGACCATGAGATCCGATCGTGATTAATGGGTGACGAGAAAGTTCGCGAAGCTCTGACTCTACGAGATAGTTATCGCGCCCCACGAAACCCGCTACCACAAAGATTGTTGCCGGCATCGAATATTTTTCGAGCAGCGGCAGCGCCGTGGTGAAATTGTCCCGATAACCGTCGTCAAAGGTAAGGGCGACCGAATTCTGTTTGCTCGCGAAGGTCTCAAGCAATGGCGCGACCCGACGGCGGCGCGACAAATAGCTCAATTGCTGCTCGAAACGCCCGGCCGAGATCATCTCCGGACAGGCCGGCTGGCCGGGCTCTACTTCATCGATAGTGTGATAGACAAGTACCGAATGCATGGCAGTTTCAGGATTCGTTAATTAGCTGGCGCCGCGCGCCAGGACGATCGCGGGGATCGTGCGAAGCAGGATCGATGCATCCAATTTCAGCGACCAGCGGTCGATGTATTCCAGGTCAAGCTGCATCCACTGTTCGAACGAAAGATTGCTGCGGCCAGAGACCTGCCAGAGACAAGTCAACCCGGGCTTCACGCTGAAACGTCGCTTCTGCCACGCCTCCTCCATTCGCGTAGCATCGCGCACCGACAGTGGCCGCGGACCCACCACGCTCATGTCACCCATCAACACATTGATGAGCTGCGGCAGTTCGTCAACGCTCGTCTTTCGCATCCAACGTCCGACCCTTGTGATACGCGGGTCGTTTTTGATTTTGAATATGGGCGTACCCTGCTTTTCGTTGAGGTGCTCGAGCTCTTTCATGCGGGCCTCGGCGTCAACCGTCATGGTGCGGAACTTGATCATCCTGAACCGTCGCTTGTTGAAGCCCACGCGTTCCTGAATGAAGAAGATGGGTCCGCGCGAATCCAACTTGATCGCAACGGCGGCGGCCAGCAGCACGGGCGCCGAAACGATCAACATCAGAACCGCGACCGATAGATCCACGAGTCGCTTCGCTTCGGTGCGCCAGCTAAACGGAGGCACACTTCCCAACGTCACGATGGGCATGCCGTCGAAATCCACCGAATGGGCTCGCGCCAGCTTTTGCGGGAATAAATCAGACAAAACGTGGGCGGTGATTCCCTGCTCTTCCAGCACTCCCACGGCTTGTTCGATTTGTGAATAGTGCGACTTGATTGGCAGGGCGATGGCCACTTCGTCAATTACTTCGGCGGACATGAGCTGGGGCAGTTCGTCAATCGTGCCCAGGTATCTGACCCCATTCGCATAGCCCGGATCGCTGTCCACATAACCCAGAATTTTGTAGCCCAGGTCGTGGCGGCGCCTGATGTGTGCGGCAAAAGCTCGACCACGAGAGCCGCCACCGACAATCACCAGCGACTTCACGTTAACCCCGCGCTCGCGCAGCCAGCGCAGGTTGTAGCGCAGGCACAGGCGCACGCCCGAGACAAGTACGAAACTCACCAGTGCAAATTGGCCGATGGTGGCCAAACCAACGGTTGGCCATTGGCCAATGGCGGCGGCGACCACGAGGGCCACCGAACAGATGGCAACCGCTGTGGCGACTTCAATGATTTCTCTCGTGCGAGAACCCAGCCGATGTGAAGTGTATAAACCCTGGGCGGCGAACGCCGCGTACCACGAGAGCAGAAGCAATACTCCCAGAATCGCATTCGTAACCTTCACCCGTTCTGATAGGTAGTCAACGACAAAGGCCGGATTGGACGAGGGCGAGTAACGGAATACGATGACGATGCCGAGCGACAGCACCAGCAGCGACAAGTCGTTCAGCTTCAGACAGAAGTCAGATATGGTTCCGTTGCGACTAACCATTAATGCTTACCACCGTGCCATGAAGGCGGCGATGCTCGCGATGCGCATGAAGCGCTCGAACTTGGAAATCTTGTCGCGCGGCACGAAAACCGTGTCGCCCGGATGCAGCGTTAAATCATTTTCCAGATCGCTGGTCTTGTTGATGCTCTTCAGATTGAGCACCTTCACTTCGGCGATTTCGGAATTGATATTGCGAAAAACGACGACCTGCGAAGACCTGGCGGTTTCCTTCATGCCGCCTGCCAGCATGATTGCCTGGATCGCCGTTACGCGCTGTCGCATTTCCTGCTTGCCAGGCGCGCCGACTTCGCCCGCCACCACGAAATAAGGCCGCTGAAACTCTTTCAGCAGCACCGTCGCTATGGGATCCTGCAGACGTGTGCTCGCCTGTCGCAGAATGGCTTGCCTGGTTTGTTCCAGGGTAAGTCCCGCAACCTTCAAATCCCCGCCCATCTCCATCGTGATGTAACCGTCGGGCTGGACCGTGACTGTTTGATTGAACTCGGGTGAGTAGCGGAATTGGACCTCAAACACATCTCCGGGCTGCAGACGATAGCGCTCCTCAGTGACCGTGGTAAGACGCGGCGGCATTTGTGACTGGGCCGCCAGCGAGGCGGGAAACGCTACGATGACAATTAGAATCAGTACGTACTTCATGGCACTCTCCGGAGCGCGCTCACGACCGCGCTCGCATCCGACTACAATCTTTTGTAAAGCCATTCGGGGACGGGATATCGACGTTTGTTCAAGACGAACCCAAGAAATTTTCCGCCGGCGGTTTCAATGGTTCTTTGTGAGTTCAGAATTTCATCGCGGCGTGATTCTCCGGCATTAACGACAATTACCACTCCATCGACGCTCGCACCCAGTAGGGCAGCATCCGTCGAATCGGCGATTGAGCCACAGTCGATCAGGACGTTGTCGAAACTCACGCGTAAAGCATCGACGGCGCCCAGACCAGTGTCACTCGCTTCACCGTCATGCGGCACCCGCATCAGGAAATTTCGTCCGGGAAAGTCTGCGTGATCCTCGCGCACCTGGCGCCGTTTCGATTTCTGGGCAGGCAACATCCACAGGTTCTCTACATTCGTCGGATTGCAATTCCAGGGCATCTGCAAATAATCCTCGACACCCAGCCGTTGCATCCGGTTTGAATCGATTACGAGGGTTCGCCTGCCGGTGTGCCGCGCCAATTCAGCGGCGAATAACTGCGCCACTTTGCCGGCGCCGTTACCTCCCGAAGCTGAGGCAAATGCCAGCACCGCCCCGGCCCGCAGGTTGTGAGAACCGTTCTGCAAACTGGCGAGCAAAAGTTGCAAGTTGTGGTGCTTGTGGCCATTACTCTCCACCCGCAATGGCGGCATCATAGGTTCGGCGACGACTTGTTGTTCGACTTGCATGATTTTCAATTCAGCAGCTTCGCCTGGGGTTGCGCTTCAACGAGATTTCCCCCGCGCATATTGCGCAAATGAATTCGTTTGCTCTTTTCCGGAACCGTCGCCAGCACCAGCGCGCCGGTCAGGGCCTCGAGTTGACGCGGCGTGTGGACGGCGTCGCTCAACATCTCAACTGAGAAGACGCTACCTAAACTAAGAAACGCTGCCAGGACAAAACCCAGTGCGAGATTGGCAGGACGATTCGGGGACGAAGGAAGTTGCGGCACGGTGGCAGCTTCAGCAATGGATACGTTGGTGATCTTCTGACGATCCAATTCGTCGGCGATGCGCGCTTCTTCGCGCTTTTTCGCGTACAACTGATAGTTGTCTTCCGCTTCCTTCTTCTGTCGCTGGAGATCGTCGTGCTTGGTCGTATCGCCCTCGAGCTTCTTCAGCGATGCGTCATATTGCTGTAATTGACCAGCCAGGGTATCGCGCCGCGCCCTGGCTCCGGCTTGATCCAGACGCGCGCGGGACAATTCAGTCTCCAGCGTCTGACGCAGAGGATTCAAATCCGTAGCCTCTTCGATCGAAGTCTTGCCTTCGGCTTTCGTCAAAGCTTCCTGGGTGGTTTTGATTTGCGCATCGACTTCTCGGACCAGACGATCTTCGGGGCGATATTTCGTGAGCAACACTGTTCGCTTATTTTGCAGCTCCACCATCATCGTGTTCAGACGTTCGGCGGAGTATTGATTCGGAAGCTGCCGGCTCTGCGTAATCACGCGCTTTGGGATCGCGGCCAATTGTTGTTCGACTCTGGCAATCCGGTCGGTCGCTTCGTTAAGCGCCGCATCTGCATCCAGCATTTTTGTTTTCGCTTCCGCGGACTTTTGAAGCGTCAATTCCTTTTGCTGGTTCAGCGCCACCAGCTTGTTCTGCTGCTGATAATTGCTGAGCGTTTGCTCGGATTCCTTCAGTTGCTTTTCGTATTCTTCAGCCTTGTCGGTAAAGAAATCTGAGGCGCCCTTAGGGTGGTTGAGCTTGAGATGTTTCTCCAGATAGTATTCGCCGAGCTTCTTTAGGACTGCGGCGGCCATTTGCGGGGAGCCCGACGAGTAGCTAACGGTAATGATGTTGGCCTTGCGTACCGGGGTGATGCTCAGATCTTTCGTCAGCTGGTTAACGGCCTTTTCTATTCGTTCAGCCTCGGGTGCAGGCTTGCCGAACAGGCTCGCATCGCTCTTCGCCAGCCCGGTCTCAGTGACGACCTGCGTCAGCAGGTCTCTGCTGGTCAGCAACTCGATTTCCGAATTGATCTGATTCTCACTGACATCATTATCGACGGCAGGGGCGTTGGTGGTCGCTTCGGGGGTGATGACAACGTCAACGCGCTGGTTCTTTACCAGAATCTTCATGCGCGACTCATACCGGTTCGGCAGGAGCAAAGTCACGACAATCGTCCCCGCGATGACACTGAGAAAAGTGAACAGAACCAGGCCTCGGCGGCGAAAAATAGCGCCCGCGCCATCCCTCAAGCTAATCGCGTTCTTACTGGAAGCAGTCGTCAACTGTGGCCGCATAACCTTTCCTACCGAAAGGTTAAAAGGCCGAATTCGTTAAGATTTCCAAGGAAACTGTGGGAATTCGCGCGGTATTAATCTGACACCGAACTCATTACCTGGCAGCGCTTACCTGCAAGACGCTCATCAGCAGCCTGGTTCGATGATGGGCCGTGTGCCCATGAAAAAGGATCCCGTTAACGGTCGCGCGCTTTCCAATTAAACGGCGAATAGCCGCCCAATCCTCGTCTTTTGTGATTGCCAGTTGCAGATCCAGCACGCCTTTCTCGGGCACATCGACGCCTGCAGGATCGTCGCCGCTGGTACAGATGGGCTTGGTCAAAGTGAGCAGAATTAAGGTTTCTTTCTGATCACCTTTGCGGATGGACGAATAATTCGGTGGGCCGGGAAAGACTCTCGACGAAACTTTGCCGGTGAGCGCGACCGTGGGCCCATATTCAAAGCACTTTTGCGCCACGGCAGAAGAACAGAGGAGGAGTATTAACGGAAATGCGTTTACCAATATTCGAACTCGCATGTGGTCATTATAGGGCCCTGTTAACTCTGACAGTATCGAAGTCCTTCATCTGTTCCTAAACTCCCGCCAGTCCCCGTACACCATCTGCGCCTTGATCTTCACATGGCGTCGCACCGCGTGCTTTCGATCAAGCCGCGCTTAAGGCTGCAATCAGCCGGAAAGGAACATCAAACATGTTTCAGAGAATAGTGTTTCTATTGCTTGTCTGCGTCTTTGGAGGCGTCAGCGTCGCGACCGCTCAAATTCCCGGTCTCAGCACAAATCCGGTTGGAAGCAATCCGAGCCCGGAGTTGGTCGGGCAGCTTACCAAGCAACTCAACGTTAAGCCCGAGCAGGCCATCGGCGGCGCGGGAGCCCTCTTCGGCATCGCCAAGGTGAAGATGAAGCCGGAAGACTTTTTGAAGGTGTCAGATGCGGTGCCGGGGATGGACGGCTTATTAAAAGCGGCGCCCAAGCCAGGCGGCGGATCAGATCCACTCAGCCAGATGGGAGGCGCTCTCCCTGGCAAAGCGGGAGCTATGGCTCAGGCCGGCAGCGCTTTCAAGCAACTGGGACTATCGCCAGAAATGGCGACGAAGTTTCTTCCAATCATGACCCAGTTCGTGAAAGTCAAAGGCGGTGCGAACGTCGCGGGCTTGCTGGGCGGCGTATTCAAATAGGTCGGCAAAACGCGTCGAATCAGCCTTAATCAGCCCCGCCGCCCTTCGACAGATCGATAGCCAAGCAACCACTGCTCACTCGCAGCAGGGTCGCTCGCTGTTGTGCGGGCCGAGCGTTCTCTGAGCTAAATCCTCTACGGCCCGACTATCATTACGTTGAATTGCCCGCCGATCGAGATGTCCCCGCCGGCAATGATCCAACGGTCCGCTGGGCATGTCCCGAAACCCGCCGCTCCCGTATAGGTCAAATACCAGTTCTGATTAGGATTGGTGTTCGCCCCACCCGCGGCAATTCCAACAATCGCTGTCAGGAATATCGTCGCATCCGGATTGCCGTTTGTCGCCGGATTGTCGATAACTGTGAAGTCAGGATTGGCGACCGGCCCACATTTGTTGGCCACGGCGCGTGTGTGCCTGAAAGTCGTCACGTTGGCACCCGGTCCCGGCGAACCTTGCGGTCCCGGCGAACCCGCGGGCCCCGGAGAGCCAGCCGGTCCAGGAGACCCCGCCGGTCCCGGCGGCCCCGCAACGTTCCAACTGATTGCCGTTTCGTGGTTACGGCAATCGCCCGGCGAGCTGACGAGCCGCAAATTTCCGTTGGTATCGTTATAGCAGGCCTGAATCGAACTGGGCGGGGGCGCGGCAAATACCGCGTACCCGACTAATACGACGGCGGCGGCTGTCGCGAGCATGCTCGTCACGACTAATCGATTGTGCATTAGTTTCTTCATAGGACCTCCTACTGTTACGATCTGGGGCGACCTGAATTGGCCTACATCACGGAGAAAAGATGGCGCGCATTCTAGCAGTCAGCCATCTCAAGTCAATGTTATTACTGCTGCAGCCAAGACCATCGACAATCAAGTGCTTGTCTTTCACGATCAATGGGACTATTCTCGAAATTGACCCCGGCCGTTTCTCTCGCACGAAAGAGGAAGTCAGTCATGAAACACTCCGTCCGCTTTTTCGCACTCATAATTGTCGTTCTCGGATCAACCGTAGCTTTTGGCCAGGGCAAAGGGGTCGATTCGCAGAATCAGCGCATCAGCGACAATAGTTCAAACAAAGCACCGGCCAACAATGGCGCTAAAACAAACGTTGGCACCACCGGTTCCGGCATCAATTTTGGAAAAGACAAAACCCGCGATCGGGCAATGATTCCGAATCCTTACCGCCTCACAGCCCGTCGCGATGTGATACTGAAAGCCGTGGCGGAAGTGATGCGCGATCGGAAGTTGATTCTCGACGAAGCTTCATCCAAACCCGGCGAGGGCATCATGGTCACGCAGCCGTACACCTTCATCAAAGGAGCTGTCGTAACCGGGCCGCAACTGAATCGTTACGCGAGCCTCGTGAACACCGAGTCGCGCAATTGGACGCGCGCACGCTACACGCTCACCGTTGAAGTGCAACCCATCGATGGGGTCACCGCAAATGTGATCGTCAACGCAAAAATTGAAGGCCGCGTCGATGGCGCCACCGGCGCTGAATGGATCAGCCTGCCCAGCAGCGGCGAGGTCGAACAAGAATTTCTCGACGTTTTAATTCAAAATGTGACCGGCGGATCGCCTACGCCATCCAACAAATAAGCCGTTAGTTACATCAAAGCCCAGGTCGTGCCTTTGAAATGCGACCTATTTCTGCGTTTAGTAGTAGTAGTCAATGCAAACTCTAAATCAACTTGAAACTGAACCCCTCCCGATCGAAGAAGAAGAGCGTCGCCACACCAAGCGGCTAATCATAGGTATGCTCTGCGCGCTCCTGCTCACCGGCAGTGTTTGCGGGGGCTATCTTTATCTGCGCAAGCGCCACGAGCGCCAGGTGGCAGTGGCCGCCACGGCTGAAAAGGTCGAGAAAGAAAAGCCTAAGATTGAAGTCGCCGTGGACGAAGCCAGAATTGAGGGCAAGAAGAGCATTCTCAGCGGAACCATTCATAATATCTCGGCGGACACGCTGCACAATGTTGCCGTGGAGTTACAACTGCGCCGACGAACTGGCGGCGCAACCGAGACTCGAATTGTAACCGCCGCAGACAGCGAACTCGCTCCGGATGCCAGGACACAGTATCGCCTCGAGCTCGCGGTGCAGGACTACGGCTCAGCAACTTTTTCGCGAGTAGTAACCAGCGACACTCACTTAGCGATTGCTTATAGAGCCATGCCGGGCGCTGCCCGCCCGCCGCTGCCTCCAGTTCCTGCCGGCAAGACCATCGTGGTCGCCAGGCCCGCGCCGAAAGACGGCGAGTTCCTGAATACCGAAAAGAATCCCGGCAAAGTGCCTTAAGAGGCTTATGAGGTGATGGGTGCTAGGAATCTCGGAATCCTGAACCAAATTCCGATCACCGATCAGCTGTCATTTTTCTTGACCTGCCAGCCAACTTCGCATCGGTTTTTTCCGTCACAGCATGGGCCCAATCTTGAGCGCAGACTTGCGTTAAGCTACGATTAGTTTTCGCAACTCCGAAATGCAATTTACTTTTCAGGATCGCAACAGCATCGTACTCGCGCAGCGCCTTCTATTCCTGATAGTCCTGATTCTTGTTTTTGCGGCCGCTGGTAATAGCCAGACCGCAAACAAGCCGAGCTTCCCGCCTCCCTCAGATCCAAACCTCAAAGATGGTTCGAAAGATGGCAAGGATGAACCGCGCTTTGGCTCGCCTGAGGCCGAAATGCGCAGCAAGCTCGAAATCAAAGAAGAAAAGAAGAAGTACGACGAACACCTCGGGCGGGCGAAGGAAGTTTCCGAATTGGCATGGAAGATTTCCAAGAGCTTTGAGACGAACCAGTCGCTTTCAGCCGAAGATCAGAAACGATTCGAGCGTCTGGAAAAACTGACTAAGCGGATTCGAAACGACGCCGGCGGCGAGAACAAGGCCGATGCAGAACTAACGGACATACCGGCCGGCATGGATCACACTTTGAAGAAGATTTGCGAGATGGCTGACCAGCTGCAAAAGCTGGTCGAAAATACACCTCGAAATGTCGTGTCGGCAGCCGTCATCGAGCAAGCGAACAGTTTGCTCACTCTGATTCAACGCACGCGAGGCACCTCTCGTTAGTTCCTATGCGGCTGCGCCCCACTACACCGCTAATTCTACTCACGCTGCTCTTCCTTCTATCTCCGCTTCTCATCGCGAAACCGGAATCGCAAACGCCCGGTCAGGATCAGGACGACGTTATCAAAGTCAGCACCGATTTAGTCGTCGTTAACGTCACCGTTTTGGATAAAGCCGGCAAGTTCGCGCCTCGCCTGAAGCGCGCTGACTTTCACCTGTTCGAAGACGGCGCGGAACAGAAGATCTCAACCTTCAGCGCTGAAGAGACACCGTTTGCCGCCGCCATCCTGCTCGACACCTCGGGCAGCATGGAAACGCGTCTGACCCTCGGACGCGGCGCCGCGATTCGCTTCCTCGATGGACTGCGCGATGAAGACGTGGCCGCTGTTTACAATTTCGACGCCAAGGTCGAACAGATACAGGACTTTTCGCCCGGACGCGATTTGCCGGCGAAGGCCTTCGCCCTAAAGACTCGAAACCAGACCGCGCTAAATGATGCGGTGCTCCAGGCTTCAACCGATCTCGGCAAGCGTGAAGAGAAACGCCGTGCGATCATAATTCTCTCCGACGGTGGCGAGAACTACAGCCGCGCCAGCTCCGACAAGGCGCTCGATAACGCCCTTCATTCCGGCGTTACTATTTATGCGGTGAATATGGGCATTCAGGGATCGCAGCGTGATATCGTCGCGTCGGGAATCTTGCGGAACTTCGCGTCCAAGACCGGCGGCCGTTACGTCGATTCACCCGGTGGCCAGGAATTGCGGGATGCGTTCGCTGAAATCGCCGAGGAACTCGGACATCAATACACCATCGCCTATCGACCTGCGAATCATGCGCATGACGGAAAATGGCGGGCGATTGATGTGAAAGTCTCACGGCCTGAGTTGACCGTTAGAACCCGCAAAGGTTACAAAGCGCCGAAGGCGTAGCTACTTCTTCATCTCCAACGCAGTCACTCGCGAACGCTCGCCGGTGCAGGTGGCGGCACAGAATGGAAAGCTGGTCCCCTCTCCCTTGTTCGGCCCGTTACTGATTACCAGGAAATCGTACTGAGGGTAACCGTTGCCTTTGATGGTATCGACGCGCTCAGCCCGTTTGGCCCAGGCTTCGGCGAAGGTCCGGTATGGTGACGACGCCGGGAAGATTTCAAATTCGTTGTCGTAATAAGAGATCTTGACGCCGCGCTGCGCGGCCGGTTCAACCACGGTCCTGGTGAAGTAAGAATCGAGGTGATTGTTCTTCTTGATGCTCTCGGTTCCAGTCATGAACAACTCATACGGATAAGAGATGTAGTATCGGGTTTCGTGCACGTCCGCTCCGTTGACCTTTTTCTCAGCAGTAGCTTCGACGACGATGAACTCCCAGTTTGATTCATAACCCGTGGTCACGAAGTCAGAAAGATTCGGGAAAAGATCGCGCCGGCTGCCGTAGTAGTTCCAGTTGAAATACGAGACCGGCAACGCCACTTCTCGCGTCGCGTTGGCGTTCAGCTTGTCCGCATCCTGAGTTGCCATGGCGTAACGCGCATTGTCTGCTTCATAAAGAGTCGGGAACGTCTTGAACATCACGTCTTTGACCTGAAGTCGCTCGTTCACCTTCATCGCATATGGCGGCGCATTCTGATTGAAGTACGCTGAGACCTGCCCCTTCAGCGCATTCGCATCGGCGTTAGGAGCCAGCGCCTGGATGTTCGAGTAGTATGCGCGATTGACCGAGAAGTGCTTGTCCAAATCCTCGACCGTAGTTACGATGCGCGCCCAACCGAAAATGTAATTGGCGGCCGCAGCAGTTTTGGGTGGAGCCGCCGCGGCACTCGACGGTAGCGAGGTCGCCTTCGCGCCGGTCGTGGGAGGCGGCTGCTTCTCGACTATGCTGCCCGGTATCCTCTGTCTTTCTTTGGCGAGGTCGGCGGCTTCGTTGCGGCCGCTGAGGTCCCAGCTAAACGGCATGATGACGCGCCCCGCACCCTGCATCTCCTTAATCATCTCGTTGCGCTTTTGCTCGATCTTTTCCTTGGGCGCATAAGACCAACGGTTGCGGCTGCCGACGTCTTCGCCTGAATCCTCGATATTCTTCAGAACTTTCAAGTTGCCGGACTCAAGTCCTTCGCCTCGGTCCTGCGCAGCCTTCAACACAGTCTTTTCAAGATAATCACCGCAAGGTGATTCCAGTCCCGGCACGCCCTTCGTCAACGAGACATAGTCATTCGTCGTCGTTTGAATCATGTCGGTGACATAGAAACGCCGCTCGAATTTCTCCTTGCCGTCCCTCTGGTGGTAGACAGACGAAGTGTCCCAGGTGCAGACGACCCAGACGGCTTGCGCCTTTATCGACGTAGCGCTTACGCAGGTAAGAAAGACGACGGCGCCAAAAATCAACGCTGCGCGTTTCGCTGATTGGATTGTTTTCATCGCTTCTCGTGTCAGGAAATGCCGAAGTAGCGCAAGTTGTTAACTTGCGTGATGCATATATGAAA
>JBIOZK010000009.1:0-56015 GCA_044870975.1 Pyrinomonadaceae bacterium | reverse complement strand
GCGGCAGTTCGGCGGCAGCGAAGACACCGCCGGCAAGTCATTACGTCTCGACAATGTCGATTATCAAATAGTTGGTATCCTGCCGCGCGACTTCCAGTTCGAGGCGCCCGTCGATCTGTGGATTCCGCTAACGACGACCGATCCTGGTTTGAAGGTGCGCAATTCACACTTCCTGCGCGTGATTGGACGTTTGCGCCCCGGGGCCACCCCCGCGAGCCTGGCGGCTGATCTCAACGCCGTCTCAAAATACGAAAGCGATAATTTTCCGGGCATGTTTCCGGCCACCGGCGGGTTCGCTTTTCGCGCGCGTCCATACCTCGAAGACATTGTGGGGGACGTTCGACTGCCGCTCTACATTCTGTTCGGCGCGGTTGGCTTTGTCCTGCTCATCGCCTGCGGCAATGTGGCCAATCTGCTGCTCGCCCGGGCCGCGCCGCGTCAGCGCGAAATGGCCGTACGCACAGCACTGGGCGCGCGCGCCAGTCACGTGCTTCGCCAGTTGTTAAGCGAAAGTCTCGTGTTGGCGGCAATTGCCGGGGGCCTGGGTAGCTTGCTGGCGGCCTGGGGAACCGCGGCGCTGGTTGCGCTTAGTCCCGAGTCATTACCGCGCGCGCGCGAAATCGGTTTTGACTGGCGGGTCCTGGCGTTTACCGGCGCAATCGCCCTGCTCACAGGAATTGTGTTTGGTCTGGTGCCGGCCATCTGGTCATCGCGCACCAATCTAACCGACGCCCTCAAAGAAGGTAGCCGCGGCACAACCGCCAGCCACGGTCGGCTGCGAAAAGCGCTGGTAGTCGCCGAGGTGGCGCTCTCGTTGATGTTACTGATCGGCGCCGGGCTCATGCTTCGTAGTTTCTGGCAATTGAGTCAGGTCAATCCCGGATTTCGTACAGATCGGGCGCTCACGCTGCGCCTTTCACTACCCGTTCCCGAGGCTGAAATGTCAGCGGCCGATGGCGACCGCTTTGTTAGCTTTTTTGATCGGGCGTTGGCGCGGATCCGCGAATTGCCTGGGGTCACTGCCGCCGGCGCGACCAACATAATCCCGCTCGACGGCAATATGACTGATCGGTTGATCGAGGTCGAGGGCTATGTACCGCGCGACCGGGCGGACATGCCCGACGCGCAGAACCGGCAGGTCACATCAGGGTGGTTTGCGGCCATGGGTATTCCGCTCCTGCGCGGCCGCCTAATCGAATCGACCGACGACGGCAAAGCGCCAGGCGTGGTCGTAGTCAATGACGCTTTTGTCAAACGCTTCTTTCCAAACGCCGACCCGCTTGGCAAGCGAATCCGGCTGGGCAAGCTGACTACAGAGTTTAGGTGGGCCACCATCGTGGGAGTTGTCGGCGACGTGCGTGGCTTTGCGTTGGACGAGCCGCCGGCGCCGACCATGTACTGGCCGGTGGCGCAGATTCGCTTGACGCCCGCACTCGCCATCGTCGTGCGCACTCAGGGCGATCCGGCGAACGTTTCATCTTCGGTTCGCGCCGCGATTGCCGAAATCGATCCCGGCCAACCGATTTATGACATGCAAACGCTCGATCAATTAGTCGCCAAATCGCTTGGCCAGCGGCGCTTTACGCTCACGCTGATGTTGTTATTTGGCGTCATCGCACTGGTGCTGTCCGCGGTCGGCATTTACGGCGTCATGGCTTTTGCCGTCACGCAACGCACTCAGGAGATTGGCATCCGCATGGCCATGGGCGCTCGCGCGCTTGACGTGCTGCGATTGATTGTCGGCTCGGGCATGTGGCTGGCCACGATTGGCGTCGTCATCGGTTTGGCCGGCGCCTTCGCCATCACGCGATTGATGACAAGTTTGTTGTTTGGCATCTCGCCCACAGACTTCATTACGTTTGCGCTAGTGACCGTAGGTTTGCTTGTGGTCGCGCTGCTTGCTTGTTACATCCCGGCGCGGCGAGCGACGAAAGTCGATCCACTAATCGCGCTGAGATACGAGTGAAGCAGCATCGATGGAGGAAGATTTATGGAATCTCTCTTCAGTGATATTCGTTACGCGGTAAGAAGCCTGCTCAAGCGTCCAGGCTTTGCCGCGATAGCCGTCATTACACTCGCGTTGGGCATCGGTGCGAACAGCGCCATCTTCAGCGCCATCAACGCACTGCTGCTCAAGCCGTTGCCAATTCCCAATCAGGATCGCGTGGTGGCGATTTGGGACAAGGAGCCTGGCCGTGGCCTCGAGCACAACGAAGTAGCGTTCGCGAATTATCTCGATTGGCGCGCGCAGAACCACTCCTTCGATCACCTCGCGCTGGAGCGTTGGTGGAGCACCAATCTCACCGGTGGCGATACGCCTGAGCGCATTCAAGGCTTTCTGGTGACGACAAACTTCTTTGATGTGGCCGGCGTCAAGCCGGCGCAAGGCCGCAACTTCATTGAAGGCGAGAACGAGCCTGGTAAAGATCGCGTCGCGATTATCGCAAACAGTCTCTGGCAGCGGCGGTTTGGTTCAGACCCGGCGATCATCAACAAAACCATCACCACCAACGGCATCGCTCGCACTGTCATCGGGGTGTTGCCGCAGGGTTTTAATTATCCGAAAGGCGCGGAGATCTATTCGCCGATCGCGATGACTCCCGAGCTGATGAAGAGCCGGGGGAATCACAGCTATTACGTAATCGGGCGATTGAAAGATGGGGTGACGCTGCAAAACGCGCAGGCGGACATCGACACCATCACGGCCAGACTCGCGGCGCAGTATCCGGACACCAACGTCGGGCTGGGCGCCACAGTTTATGGGATTGTAGCTGACACGACGCGCATTTACTCGACTGCGATGTGGATCATGATGGCCGCGGTCGGATTTGTGCTCCTGATCGCGTGCGCGAACGTTGCCAACCTGATGCTGGCGCGCGCCGGAGGCAGACAAAAAGAGATTGCCTTGCGCGCCGCGCTCGGCGCCAGCCGCTGGCGCATCGTGCGGCAACTGCTGGTTGAGTGCATGATCATCGCGCTGTTGGGCGGAGCCGCCGGCATTGTTGTCGCGTTGTGGGGAATCGATCTACTGCGCGCCGCGAACCCCGGTGACGCTGATAAGTACGCCGACGGCTGGAAGAACTTCGGTCTCAATTATCAAGTCCTCGCCTTTACCTTTGGGCTTTCATTGTTGAGCGGCTTCGTGTTTGGCCTGGCGCCGGCCTGGCAGGTGTCTAAACCGAACATGAATGACGCTTTGAAGGAAGGCGGCCGGCAAGCTGGAGCTGGTTCGCATCGCCTCCGCGG
This sequence comes from Pyrinomonadaceae bacterium, assembly GCA_044870975.1. Lineage (GTDB taxonomy): Bacteria > Acidobacteriota > Blastocatellia > Pyrinomonadales > Pyrinomonadaceae > UBA11740. Next base: position 52,769 of record JBIOZK010000009.1, on the reverse strand, counting down.
CCTGCTCGTCGTTTCTGAGATTGCTCTTTCACTAATGCTGCTCATTGGCGCGGGTTTGTTTATTCGCAGCTTTGCTGCGCTGCTGAAATCCGATCCGGGTTTTAATCCCGAAGGCGTATTAACCGCGAATCTCATCCTGCCGACCGCCAAATACAAGGACGAAACACAGCGTGCCGCGTTCTACGGTGATCTCGTCCAGCGGGTAAAGACTTTGCCGGGAGTGCAATCGGCCGCGGCCGTCAATTACATACCGCTGGGCGGCTCGAACAGTTCTGACGCCTTTCTGATCGAAGGCGCGCCGGAACCGCCGCCCGGAAAAGAGAACATCGGGCGCTATCGCGTCTGTACTCCCGATTACTTTCAAACGATGGGTATTTCGCTGCTGAAGGGCCGCGGCTTTACCGATCAGGACAATGCCGGGTCGTTGCCGGTGGCCATCGTCAACGAAACTCTCGCGCGGAAATATTGGCCGGCGGGTGACGCTCTCGAGAAGAGAATCCGTTTTCGCGGTCCTTTAGACAAAGCACCCTGGATGCAAATCGTCGGCATCGTGCAAGACGTCAAGCATGAGCTGAACATGCCGGTGACTCCTGAATATTATCTGCCACACGCCCAGGACAGTTGGAACGCGATGGTGCTGGTCGCCAGAACCAACGGCGATCCAGGTGCCATGGCTGCGACCCTCCGTCAACAAGTGCTGGCGATTGATAAAGACCAGCCGGTCTTTGATGTGAAGACGATGCAGGAAGTGCGTGCACTTTCGATCTCGGTCTATTCGATTGGCGCGGCCACGATGACCATCTTCGCCGTCGTTGCGCTCTTACTGGCGGCGGTTGGCATTTACGGCGTGATGGCTTTCGCGGTTAGTCAGCGGACGCAGGAAATCGGCATTCGCATGGCCCTCGGTGCGCGGGCCTTTGATGTTCTCAAGTTAGTGCTGCGCAACGGAATGACGTTGGCAATGATTGGCGCTGTAATTGGCGTGGCCGGCGCCGTAGGTATTACGCGATTTATGTCCAGCCTGCTGTTTGGCATTTCGCCGACAGATGTTGCGACCTTCGCGTTAGTTACCGCCGGATTGCTTGCGGTGGCGTTGGTGGCTTGTTACATCCCGGCGCGACGCGCGACTAAAGTCGATCCGCTGGTCGCGCTGAGATACGAGTGAAGACAAGTGCCACAGACTTTAGTCTGTGATCGACGAAAGGAATCACAGACTGAAGTCTGTGCCACGGAGGACGCAATGTTTCGAGACCTGCAATATGCCGTGAGGATGCTGTTCAAGCACAAGGGATTCACGATTGTGGCTGTCCTTTCGCTCGCGCTCGGGATCGGCGCGAACACCGCTTTGTTCAGCGTGGCAGATGCGGCGTTGTTCAAGACTTTGCCGGTTGCGGAACCAGAACGCCTGGTGATTTTTGAATATCAAGCGGGACGCAACTTCAGAAGAAGCGGGATGAGTGGTACGTCGTATGTTCCCGCGCCGCCCGGCATGGACGGTAATTCGCTGTTTCGCTACGACGTTTTTGAAACGATGCGCCAGGCGCGCGCGGCTCGTCCTGATGGTCCGCTCAGCGATTTCTTTGCCTTCGCCCCCCTGCGTGAGTTGACCGCTCTGATTGGAGATCAGGCAGAGGTCATTGACGGGCAAGCGGTATCGGGCGGCTATTACGCCGGACTGAGAGTGCAACCAATCCTCGGGCGGGCGATCACCGACGAAGATGACAAAGCCGGGGTAGCGCCGGTCGTCATGCTCAGTCATCAGTTTTGGCGAGAGCGGTTTGGCGCGAGCGCTGCCGTCATCGGCCAGCCGCTCAAATTGAACAACCAGTCCTGCACCATCATCGGGGTCCTGCCGCCGACGTTCACCGATCCGGCCCAGGTGGATTATCACCCGGTCGTCACTGTCCCGCTTAACAGCGAGCCGTTGCTGAGAGGCGAGCGCAATCGTTTGGGAACGGCGAAGAAGGGCGGAGTATGGTTCTTGAATGTAATGGGCCGGCTCAAACCGGGTGCGACTCTGGATCAGGCACGCGAAAGTCTCGACAGTACCTTTCAAACAGCCGCGCTGGAGGCGATGCCGCCACCTCGCAAAGCGACCCAAAGCGCGCAAATCGATCCGAAAGAGTACCCGCGACTGCTTACGGAATCCGGCAGCCGGGGCATGTTGGACCGCCGCAGACTTTATTCACCCGCAATCTATGGTCTCTTCATTGTAGTTGGGCTGGTACTGCTGATTGCCTGTGCGAACGTGGCGAACTTGCTGCTGGCGCGGGCCGCGCTGCGCGTCTCAGAGATCAGTGTGCGGCTCGCAGTCGGCGCGGGTCGTTGGCGTTTAATCCGGCAGTTGTTGACCGAGAGTGTGCTGCTGGCAACGTTGGGCGGCGCGCTCGGTGTGCTCTTTGCCTTCTGGGGCAAGTCCGCACTAGCAGCGTTGAGTGACAAGACCACCGGCGTCTTGCCCAATGGCGTTGACCTGAGTCTGAACTGGCGGGTGCTTGGTTTCACCCTGGCAATATCACTGCTGACTGGGATTGTGTTCGGGTTGGCGCCGGCCTGGCGTTCGACCGGAATGGAGTTAGCCAACTCACTCAAACAGAGTCGCCGCACTACGGGCGCGGTTTCGCGGCTCAGTAAAGGCCTGATCGTCGCCCAGGTCGCGCTCTCACTGTTGTTGTTGATTGGCGCCGGGTTACTTATCCGGACGCTTCACAATCTGCAAACCGTCAACGTCGGCTTCAATCAAGACAACCTGTTGCTGTTCAGTGTGCAACCGCAGATAGGCGGATACAAAGATGATCGATTGATTCAATTCTATCAGCAGCTCTTTGCGCGGCTCGACAATCTCCCGGGTGTGCGATCCGCGACCTTCGCGAAAATCCCGCTGGTCGCCGACAACAACTATACGAGCGACGTTATTTTGCCCGGCGAGACGGAAACGACCGCTGCCAACCACATCGTCAACCAGGAGATGGTGCGCGAGAACTATTTCACCACGATGGAAATCCCGCTGCTCCGCGGACGAAGCTTCACCGCGCAGGATGATCAGCGAGCGCCCCAGGTAGCCGTCGTCAATAGAACTTTCGCGCAAAAGTTTTTTTCTAACGCCGACGTGCTCGGGCAGCATGTCAAGATCAGCGATCGTGATGTTGAGATAGTTGGTGTCGTCGCCGACACCAAATACATGAGCCAGCGCGAGGAGATCAAGCCGCTGATATACACGCCCTGGCAACAGGAACTTCCCGTACTGGGCGCCATGTCCTTCGCCCTGCGCACCACGGGTGAGCCGACCACGCTCGCAGCTGCCGTGCGCCAGGTCGTCCGTGAAGTGGACAGCAACCTGCCGGTGACCGAACTCGGCAGTCAAACCGAGCGGTCGCAGGCGACCCTCGGACAGGAACGGATGTATGCCCGGGTGCTTACCTTTTTTGGCGCCGCCGCACTCCTGCTGGCGGCGATCGGGCTCTTTGGCGTGCTGGCGTATTCCGTCGCACAACGAACTAATGAAATCGGTATTCGCATGGCTCTTGGTGCGCGCACGGCGAACGTCCTGAGCCTGATCGTCTGGCAGGGAATGCGTCTGGTGACGCTGGGCCTGATTGTCGGCGGGTTGGCCGTGTATGGATTGAAGCGCCTGTTTGCCAGCCAGGCTTTTGCCGAGTACGCCTGGCGGCGTCAAGCGTCCGGGTTGCTCTACGGGGTGACCGGCACCGATCCATTAGTGATCGCGATGATCGTGTGCGTGCTGTCGCTGGTTGCCTTAGCTGCTTGCTGGTTACCAGCACGACGGGCGTCGCAGGTCGATCCGCTGGTGGCACTTAGATACGAATAAAGAACAGCGAGTTTTATGGAAACATTACTCAAAGACATCCGCTACGGTTTTCGCAACCTGATCAAGCGTCCCGGCTTTACGGCGGTGGCCGTAATCACCCTGGCCCTGGGCATCGGCGCGAATACCGCGATCTTCACTCTGCTCAATGCCGTCACCTTTAAGCAGTTGCCGGTCAGGAAGCCAGACGAGTTGGTGCTGTTTTACGGTTCGAGTGGTGAAGGCACCTCGACCGGCGATCCCTTTACCGGAGAATGGCGCCGCTTCTCGTACGCCGCGTATCAATATTTCCTGGCGCACGATCAAAGCTACCAGTCGCTAAGCGCGTTTCGCAGCGGAGAATCACGGGTGAGTGTCACCGACGTCGCCAACAAAGCGGCTGAAGCGCAGCGGGCATCGGCGCACTTGGTTTCGGGGAATTACTTCAACGTCCTGGGTGCAAACGCCTTCCTCGGCCGGTTGCTTACTTCTGAGGATGACAAACCCGGGGCGGCACCGGCAGCCGTGATGAGCTACGGATGTTGGAAGCAGCAGTGGAGCAGCGACCCGCGGATAGTCAACAAGGAAGTTCTCATCAATGGAAAGTCTTTCACGATCGTAGGCGTCACTTCGCCGGAGTTCTTCGGCATTCGAGTTCGCCGCTCTCCCGATCTCTGGGTCCCGCTGGTTTTCCAACCGCAGATCGAAATGCGCGATAACTCGTTTCTTCAGGAGCCGCGCACTTACTGGCTCAACATTGTCGGCCGGCTCAAGCCGGGCGTGCAGATCGAACAGGCGCAGGCGAACTCCAACCTGGCGCTGCATCAATTTCTGATGGACCAGGCCGGCGCCAACTTGAGCGAGGACGATCGCAAATCCATCAACAGTTCCTACGTTAACCTGGAATCCGGGGCCCGCGGAATTTCAGGTCTGCGCCGGCTTTATTCGAAGGCGTTGCAGATGTTGATGGTGATTGTCGGTCTGGTGCTGCTGATTGCCTGCGCCAACGTGGGAAACCTTTTGCTGTCACGCGCCGCAGCTCGCAAGGCCGAGATTTCGCTGCGGCTGGCGCTTGGCGCGAGCCGCTTTCGGATTGTGCGCCAGCTCCTGACAGAAAGTTTTCTGCTGGCAGCGTGCGGTGGGCTCTGCGGAATTCTGGTAGCGCAAGGCGGCGTGAAGATCCTGGTGACGCTGGTCGCCAAAACTTCTCCCCTCGACGTTCAACCGGACGTTCCAGTTCTCATCTTTACCGCCGCGGTTTCGATATTTGCCGGCCTCTTTTTTGGTTTGGTGCCGGCCCTCAGGGCCAGCAAGACCGACCTGACTACCGCTCTCAAGGAAAAATCTGCGCGTACCGGACGGCGGCGCCTGCGGCTGGGTCTGGCTTCGACTTTAGTAGTCGCCCAGGTCGGCCTCTCGATGGTGCTGCTGGCGGGCGCGGGACTGTTCGCCCGCAGCCTGATGAAATTGCAGGAGGCTGAGGTCGGCTTCAACCGCGACAACGTGCTGTTGATTGGTGTCGATTCTCGCCTGGGTGGATACAAGCCCGCCCAATTGACCGCGCTCTATCGGCAAATTATCGAGCGGACAAAGGAACTGCCGGGTGTTCAGTCGGCGACGATTGCCACCTTTGCCCCAATCAGCGGGAACGGCCGAAGTAGCGACGTCACCGTTCGCGGATACACACCCACGCCCAGTGAGGACACGGAGGTCAACGACATTTTGGTCGGGCCTGATTACGGCCGGACTCTCGGTGTACCGCTCTTGCTGGGTCGTGAAATCGACATCCGCGACACCCCGGCGAGTCAAAAAGTCGCCGTGGTAAACAAGTCGTTCGCCGAATCTTTTTTCCCTGGTCAAAATCCTCTGGGGCGGCGATTTTTCTTCGGAGAGGAAAACGATCCTGAGCGCAGTGAAGAACTCGAGATTGTTGGTGTGGTCGGCGACGTTCGCTACGACAGCGCCAAGGAACAACCCGGCCGCACAGCCTACCGGCCGATTCTCCAGGTCCAGGACTCTGACGCCTACAGCGCCAATTTAGAGATTCGTACCAGCGGCGATGCTGCCAAACTCGCACCCATGGCGCGGGGAGTGCTCAAACAGATTGACCCCAAGCTGCCTCTCTTTGATGTAACTACTCTGCGCGAACAGCTGAACGATCGCCTGCAGCAGGAAAAGCTGGTGGCCGAGTTGGTCAGCTTTTTCGGAGTGCTTGCGCTACTGCTGGCCAGCATCGGCCTTTACGGTGTGATGGCGCACGGAGTCGTGCGGCGCACGAAAGAGATCGGAATTCGCATGGCCCTGGGGGCGGAGCGGCGCGGCATTGTCTGGATGGTCATGCGCGAGACGATGCTGCTGGTGGTGGCTGGAATTGTGATCGGCGTGCCGGTCGCCCTGGGCGCCGCGCGTCTAATTTCGAGCCAACTATTCGGCCTGAGTCCGGCCGATCCTTTTACCCTCGCGGCTTCCGCATTGGTACTTGTCGGCGTGGCATCGCTCGCCGGTTTTCTGCCCGCGAGGAAAGCGGCAAAGGTCAATCCGTTGACGGCGTTGCGTTACGAGTAAGGTTTCGATGAATAGGACAGAACTATGAATGGAGTTGATATGAGAACAAAGTTTATTCGCATGGCGGTTCAGTTTGGACTGCTGACGCTTGGCCTCCTTCTATTGTCTTCAGTCTTGCAAGCGCAAGATAAATCCAGTCGCAGCACCTGGACCTGGAATAACTCGGACGGCCCGACGAAGATCGAAGTCAAAGTCGAAGAAAAGGTCAACTTCAACGAAGACTATTCGGACGTGGCCTCGATTCCCTATGACGGCGCGCTGCGCATTTATGACAGTCGCGGCCCGCGCGCGCGGCGTTTGGCAATCACGGCCGCGCCTAATGGCGAGTTGCGCCGCGATTATTGGGTCGACGATCAGGCGCGTCCATTCGACACCGAAGCACGCACCTGGTTTCGCGGCGTGCTGTTGGAAGCTGTGCGACAGGGGCTCGACGCCAAGAATCGGGTCGAGCGGCTGCTGCGCACGCGCGGCACGCGGGGGCTCATGGAAGAAATCGGATTCCTGAAGAGTGATTACGTGCGCCGCATTTACTTCGAAGCGTTGCTGCAATCACCGGGCGTCAGCAACCAGGATCTGAAAGAAGCTCTGCGAAGAGCATCGACGACCATGACCGGCGACTACGAGCGCGCCCAACTGCTGACTCAGGTGGTCAAAGTCTTTCTGGCAAGTAACGATCTGGCGCCGCACTATTTTGAAGCTGCCGCGCAAATTCGCTCGGGTTATGAGCGCGCGCGCGCGCTGACCGCCGCGTTGGGTCGCGAAGATCTCAGCAAAGATGCCCTGGCCGCCCTGGCGCGCGCCGCCTCCGGCATCGATTCAGATTACGAAAAGTCGTCGTTTTTGATTAAGGCGGCTGAACGTTATCAGGGCCAACTGACTCTGCGGACCGAGTGGTTGCAGGCTGCCCGAACAATCAAGACGGACTATGAATTCCATCGGGCCTTGAGCGCCGCTCTCAAGCCGGACCAAATCAGTGCGGAAGCGCTGGCGGACCTGGTTCGATCATCCGCCCGGATCAAGTCTGATTACGAAAAAGCGTCTTTCCTGATCGAAGCTCTCAAGCATTATCAAAACCAACCTGATGTGCGGGCCGCGTTCGTCGAGACGGCGCGCACGATCAATTCGGAATACGAACGCGGCCGGGTGCAGAAGCGCTTCGATCAAGCAAGTTTCTGAAACGTTGGTGACGGTGGGAAAGGAGTGAACGATGAACACTCTGTGGCAAGACTTGCGGTACGGACTTCAAATGCTTTGGAAGAATCCGGGTTTCACCGTGATCGCCGTGATGACGCTGGCGCTCGGCATTGGCGCCAACACCGCTTTGTTTAGTGTGGTCGACACCGTGCTGTTGAAGAAGTTGCCGGTCAGGGATCCGGACAGCCTGGTGTTGTTCAATTCCATCTCGAACAAACAATTCACCCCCGGCAGCCACAACGGTACCAACCGGACTGACCAGTCTACCGGGCTAACTACTCGTTCATCGTTTCCTTATCAGACCTTTGTGCGGATGCGCGAACAACGTGGCGCCTGCTCAGACATCGCCGCGTTTGGGTCGATCGGTGTGAACGTGAATGCAGACGGGCTGGCAGATGTCGCGAACGCGCAGGCCGTCACCGGAAACTATTACGACGTGCTCGGGGTGCCGGCGCTGCTGGGCCGCACGATTACTTACACAGATGACAACTCGGCCTCGAGCCCGGTCGCGGTCATCAGTCACCGCTATTGGCAGAAGCGCTTCAGCGGACGATCAGACATCGTCGGCAAGCAAGTCAATCTCAATAATATTGCCTTCACGATTGTGGGGGTGACGCCGCCCGACTTTGAAGGCGCGATGGACCTGGGCTCGGCGATGGACGTCGCCATTCCCATGGGTTGGGAGACGCAGGTCGACGGCGACCGCTCCGAGTTCATGGGCGCAGGTGACTGGTGGTTGAGAGTCATCGGCCGGCTGAAGCCCGGCGCAACCGTCGAACAGGCGCGGTCTTCTCTCGAACTCGCGTTTCAGCAATCTGCGCTCGACCATCGTGAAGGACGGCAAGCGCAACGGCGAGCACGCGGGCAACAGCCGATCGCGCAGCTCGATCCGAAGGACTATCCGCACCTCGGAGCCTTCTCCGGAAGCCGGGGCGAAATGAACAGCAGACATTTCTTCGTGAAACCGCTACGTCTGTTGCTTGGTATCGTCGCGCTGGTTTTGCTCATTGCCTGCGCCAATATCGCCAACCTGCTTTTGGTGCGCGCATCTTCGCGGCAGAAAGAGATCGCGGTGCGCCTGGCCATGGGCGCAAGTCGCTGGCGTCTCGTGCGGCAACTTCTGACCGAGAGTGTGCTGCTCGCTACGCTCGGCGGCGCGGCCGGTGTGGTGTTCGCATTGTGGATCAAAGACAGTCTGATCAGCGTGGGCGATTGGGCTGGACGGGAAAATGTAATTAGTCCGCGTCTGGATTTACGCGTGCTGGCTTTTACGTTTGGGCTGTCGCTGCTGACCGGAATTATCTTCGGTATCGCGCCCGCGTTGCGCGCTACGCGCGTCGATCTGACGCCCTCACTCAAGGATACAGGCCGCGGTTCGAGCGCCACGACGCGCTCTCTCCTGAGCCGCGGCCTGGTTGTGGCGCAAGTATCACTCTCACTCTTGCTTTTGATTGGCGCGGGCTTGCTCGTGCGAACGCTGATTAACCTACAGCGAGTCGAAACGGGATTTAATCAAGAGAACCTGCTGCTCTTTTATGCCGACCCGAGTCTGCTCGGCTACAAAGACGATCGGCTGAGGACTATCTACCAACAATTGTTTACGCGCCTGGAAGCGGTCCCGGGCGTGCGAGCCGTAACCTTCTCGCGTGTGCCGCTACTTTCGCAGATGTCGACGAATGGGACTTTTGATGTGCCCAATGCCAAGCCCAATCCCGACGGCAGCATCCCGCAGACCGCCGAAGTCTACTTTCACAACGTCAGGGAAAATTTTTTCGAGGCGATGGGAATCCCGCTCTTGATGGGTCGCACTTTCAGCGCCAGGGATGACCTAAAGGCGCCGAAAGTTGCGGTGGTAAATCAGACCTTTGCGGACAAGCTATTTCCCGGAGTCAATCCCATCGGTCAACGTTTCAGCATGGACATCTCCCGCCCCGATCCGATCGAGATCATTGGCGTCGTCAAGGACGCCAAATATACCAGCCAGCGCGATGAAGTTCCCGCGACCATGTATCGCTCCTGGTTACAAACGCCCGGGTCAATTAACCAGATGTCGTTCGAGGTGCGTACCGTGGGCGATCCTAAAGCCTACGTCGGCGCCATTCGTCAGGCGGTGCGCGAGGTGGAACCAAATCTGCCGCTGAGCAATATCAAGACCCAGATTGAACAGGGCGATGAGACGTTATCGATGGAACGGCTCTTCGCAAAGCTCATGACGTTGTTTGGGGTCTTGGCGCAGCAACTCGCGTCAATCGGATTGTACGGCGTGCTGGCATATTCGGTATCGCGGCGCACGCATGAAATCGGAATTCGCATGGCGCTCGGCGCGGACCGTGGACGAATGCTGCGGATGATCCTCGGGCAGGGAATGACTTTGACTTTGATTGGCGTCGCCCTGGGGCTGACCGGGGCGTACGTATTGACGAAATATATGGGGACGTTGAACAGCATGCTCTTTGGAGTACAGCCGAGAGATCCATTGACCTTTGGTGTGACGGCCGCGCTGCTGACCCTCGTGGCCCTCGTCGCTTGTTTGGTTCCCGCGCGGCGGGCGACCAAAGTCGATCCGATGGTGGCGCTCAGACACGAATGATCGGAGTGGCACAGACTTCAGCCTGTGATTGCTCTTGGCTTTTCGATTTCTGAGAAGGAAACACAGACTGAAGTCTGCTACAGGAATTTATGGATACATTAATAAAGGACATTCGCTACGGCTTGCGCGGTTTGTGGAGGCGACCTGGCTTCACCGTGATTGCTTTGATCACCCTGGCGCTGGGCATCGGCGCCAACACGGCGATCTTCAGTCTAATTAACGGAGTCCTGATTCGCCCGTTGCCTTTTCCTGAGCCCGATCGTCTGGTTTGGACCTTTGGCAACATTCGCAACGGCGGCAATCGCGCCAGCGTCTCGCCACTCGATTATCTTGATTATCGTCATGAAAACCACACGTTTGAGCAGTTCGCCGCGATGGTTTCATTCCCGGGTTCGGCCAACCTCACGGGCGGCGGCGAGCCTGAACGTTTGGCCGCGACGCCGGTGAGCGGCAATTTTTTTCAGGCGCTCGGAGTCCAACCTGAATTAGGACGAACCTTCCAGTTCGAAAACGAGAAAGCCGGGAACGATCAAGTCGTGGTGCTAAGTCGCGCTCTGTGGCAGCAACGCTTCGGTGGCGACGCCGGCATCATCAATAAGAAAATCACGCTCGATGACAAAAGCTTTGAGGTCATCGGCGTGATGCCGGGCGACTTTGACTTCCCGGCCGGCACGCAGATTTGGGTGCCTCTCCCCTTCGATTCGCAACCAGGATTGAGGCAGCGCCAGGCGCACTTTCTCCGGCCGATTGGCAGGTTGAAATCCGGAGTGTCGCTGGCCCAAGCGCAGGCTGACACCGACATCGTCGCGCGTCGTTTAGAAGCTGCATATCCGGAAACCGACGCGGGATGGAACCTGCGGCTGGTTTCGCTCAGAGAACAGATCGTCGGCAACGTCAGATCAACTTTGTACATTCTGCTGGGCGCCGTGGGGTTCGTGCTGTTGATTGCATGCGCGAACGTCGCGAATCTCCTGATGGCCCATGCCGCGTCGCGGCGCAGAGAGATTGCCCTGCGGTCCGCACTCGGCGCCGGCCGGCTACGAATCGCGCGGCAGATGATTACTGAGAGCGTCATGCTGGCACTCTTTGGCGGCGCGCTCGGCACTCTGCTCGCAGTTTGGGGGGTCCAGGGTTTGGTCGCGCTGAGCGGCGATAACATTCCAGCCACGGCGCAGGTGAAGATCGATCTCACGGTGCTGCTCTTCACGCTCATCACCTCGGTTGTCACCGGCGTCCTGTTCGGCCTGGTGCCCACCCTGCACACGATGAGGATGAATCTCAGTGAGACGCTGAAAGAGGGCGGACGCACGGGTGAGAGTGGCCAGCGTAATCGTACGCGCAGCCTTTTGGTGATTTTCGAAACTGCGGTCGCGGTAATGCTGCTGGTGGGCGCGGGCTTGTTGATGAGAAGCCTAGTTAGATTAGAAAACATCAATCCGGGTTTTGATTCGAGCAACGTCGTCACCATGAGGATCGATTTGCCGCAAAAGAAATACGGAACGCCTGAGGCTAAAGCCAACTTCTGGGAGCAATTTCAAAGTCGTGTTGGCGCGATCCCCGGTGTGGAGACGGTCGGACTGGTCAGCGAGCTGCCGTTGAGCGGGCAACCGAATGACATGCCCTACACCGTCGAGGGTCGCGCGGCGGGCGCTCGTAACCAGGCGTTCGATAACGATTTTCGGCGCGTTAATACGGATTACTTTCGCGCTCTGCACATACCATTTTTGCGCGGCCGCAATTTTACCGCGCAGGAGGTGCGTCAGGGCGCGCAGGTCGTAATCATCAGCGAATCACTGGTGCAACAAACCTTTCCGAATGAAGAGCCTTTGGGGAAGCGTTTGGTGATGACCTTTGGAAATCGCCCCTTCGAAATTATCGGAATCGTGGGCGATGTTCGTCATGGTTCACTTGCGAATGCAGGCCTTCCCACGATGTACATGCCGTCGCTCGAGTGGGGAGAGAACGTAGTGCTTCGCGCCCGCAGCGACAGCGCGACCTTAGCTACGGCAGTGCGTCGCGAGCTGGCGACGATCGATCCGAACCAACCAATTGCCAGAGTGCGGACGATGGACGAATGGTTGTCGCGCGCCGTTGCCGGGCCACGTTATCGCACCTCGCTGTTCGTGTTGTTCGCGGGACTCGCGCTATTGCTCTCAGCGGTAGGCATCTACGGCGTGATGTCTTATTCGGTAGGCCAACGAACCCGCGAGATCGGCGTGCGCATGGCTTTGGGCGCGCGCCAACGAAACGTTCTCGGACTGATCTTGCGACAGGGTTTGGGCCTGGTCGTAATCGGCGTGGCGATTGGTTTGGCCGGCGCTTTGGCGCTGACCCGAGTCATCAGTTCGTTGCTGTTCAATGTCGGCACGAGAGATCCGGCGACGTTTTCGGGTGTCGCCATTCTGCTGGTTGCGGTCGCGCTCATCGCCTGCTACGTGCCGGCGCGTCGCGCGACGAAAGTCGATCCCATGGTGGCGCTGCGGTACGAATGAAGGCATTGCCGATTTGGTAGTTGGCCAGGGCTAAACAGACTCAGATTACAGAATTTGCGATTCAACGATTCTGAGCCGGAATAACCTGGGCAATTTTAAAGTAGAGACAAAGTGATGAACGATTTTCGCTATGCCGTGCGCAGTTTGGTGAAGCAACCGGGCTTCACCGCGGTGGCCGTGTTGACGCTTACGCTGGGCATCGGCGCGAACACGGCGATTTTCAGCGTGGTCAATGCGGTCTTACTGCGCCCGTTGCCTTACCGTGACGCGGAACGCCTCGTGGTTCCCGTTTCGATTAATCCGGCGCGCGGCGTTGAAGATGGCAGCGTCTCATACGCCGATTACCTGGATTGGAAAAGGGAAAAGATATTTGCCGCCGTCGCGGCCATGGACAACACCAACACGCACGCTGATTTGAGCGGAGGGACGGGCGAGCCGGAGCGGGTCGGTATGGCGGTGGTGACGGAAGATTACTTCGCCGTGTTGGGCGCGACGCCGCTGCTCGGCCGGGCGTTTCAACCGGACGATTACAGCACGCCGGGACCGGCGCGGGCGCTCGTCATCAGCGACACTCTGTGGCAGCGGTATTACGGTGGCGACCCGCAAATCATCGGGCGAAACATCTACCTCAACGGGCGGCCTTACCCGGTGGTGGGGGTGGTTCCCAAAACCGCGGTCTGGCCGAATGATCGGGACATCTTTGTGCCGCTCGCCGTCGGGCCGAATCCGGATGCCAACCTGTTGCGCCGCGACAACATGCTCTTTCTCGCGCTGGCGCGGTTGAAGGCGGACGCGCCAATCGCACAGGCCAACGCGGCGCTCGCGACTATCGCAAGCCGGCTGGAGCAGGATCACCCAGAGTCGCGCAAAGGGTGGAGCAATCGCGCCACGCCGCTACGCGACTACGTCGTGGGTAGACAACTGCGCGCTTCATTGCTGGTCTTGCTGGCGGCAGTTTGCCTCGTGTTGCTCATTGCCTGCATCAACGTCGCCAACCTGCTGCTGGCGCGGTCTGCCGTGCGCGCTCGCGAGATGGCGATCCGGCTGGCAGTGGGCGCGGGCAGGCTGCGGCTGATCCGGCAACTGCTGACTGAAAGTTTGCTGCTCGCTCTCCTGGGAGGCGGGCTGGGTCTCTTACTGGCCATTTGGGGAGTTGAGCTGCTAAAGACTTTCGCCCCGACAGACACGCCGCGGCTGGCCGAGATTAAGGTCAGCGCCGGAATGTTTGTGTTCGCACTGGTCGTCACGTTGATAACCGCGCTTCTGTGCGGGTTGATGCCAGCCTGGCAGGCAACCAGGACCGATCTCAACTACACGCTCAAAGAGACATCTCGTTCTACGGCCGGAGGCCCGCGGGGTCGGCGTTGGCGCGCCGCGCTGGTAGTGGCCGAAATGGCTTTCTCACTGATGCTGCTAATCGGAGCGGGGCTGATGATTCGCAGCTTCGCGCACGTGCAGCAAATTGATCCCGGCTTAAAACCCGAAGCCCTGCTCACGATGGAGATCACCGCCGCGCGAGTGCGCTACCCCGACGAGGCGCGTGTGCTCGCTTTTTATCGCGACCTGGTTGAGCGCGTGAAGGCGACCCCGGGCGTTGAGTCGGCAGGCGTCAGCTCCGCGTTGCCGCTGGGCGGTGGCGGCTTCTATCTGGGTCGAGTCTTCCTCGCCGAAGGACAACCAGAGCCGCCAGTGGGCGCCGATGCCGAAGGTCAATGGAACGTCATCAGCCCTGGCTACTTCAAGACTATGGGCACCAGTTTGATTAAAGGGCGCGACTTCGACGAGCACGATGCACCCGAGAGCAACCCGGTGATCATCGTCAACGAGTCACTGGCGCGCAAGCTCTTTCCAAACGAGGATCCGCTGGGCAAGCGCATCCGCTCGTGGCGCGACGAAAACAAACTGCGCGAGATCGTCGGCGTCGTCGCCGATATGCGCTACTTCGGACGCGACGACAAGCCGCGCGGCCTGGTCTATGTGCCGCACACGCAAAACGCCTGGCGCGCAATGGCGCTGAATGTACGCACGAAGGGCGAACCTGCGGCCGTCGTCGGAGCAATTCGCAGCCAGATCAAAGCGGTGGACAAAGACCTGGCCGTCGCCAATATCAAGACCATGAGCAGCATACTCGCCGGCTCGGTCGCGCCGCGCAGCTGGAGCATGTTCTTGCTCGCGGTGTTCGCGGTGGCGGCGGCGATGCTCGCGGCCATCGGCATCTACGGCGTGTTGTCTTACGTGGTGGCGCAGCGCAACGCCGAGATCGGCGTCCGCCTCGCACTAGGCGCGCAAACAGCGGACGTCTTCAAGTTGATGATCGGTCAGGGAATGAAACTGGCATTGACCGGCGTCATGCTGGGCTTGGTTTTCTCGTTCGCGTTGACGCGCTTAATGAAGAGTTTGCTGTACGAAGTGAGCCCGACCGACCCGCTGACCT
Organism: Pyrinomonadaceae bacterium; assembly: GCA_044870975.1. Lineage (GTDB taxonomy): Bacteria > Acidobacteriota > Blastocatellia > Pyrinomonadales > Pyrinomonadaceae > UBA11740. Next base: position 37,689 of record JBIOZK010000009.1, on the reverse strand, counting down.
TCGCCGGGGTGGCCTCGCTGCTGGCCCTGGTGGCGCTGCTGGCCTGTTGGGTTCCGGCGTGGCGGGCCACCAAAGTCGATCCGTTGATCGCGCTGCGATATGAGTGAATGTTTTTTCGTTTAGCGGCGGGCTACTGCCCGCCTTTCTGTCGCCCTTAAAAGATCGGCGGGCAGTAGCCCGCCTCTAAACGATTGGTCGGATATGGGGAAAAGGAAGTAAAGACATGGGAACGTTACGATTGGATCTGCGGTTCGCAATCCGCACCCTCGCCAAGAAGCCTCTGTTTACCTTTGTGGCTATTGCCACTTTGGCGCTGAGCATCGGCGCAAACACCGCCATCTTCAGCGTGGTAAATGCTGTGCTCCTGCGGGCCTTGCCTTATCACAAAGCTGATCAGTTGGCGCTGCTGGCGACGACCTCTGGCGGTGGCGCGCGTGACGGCTTGTCGGTGCCCGAGGTTGACGACTATCGCGCGCAGATGTCTTCGTTTGAAGACCTCACCTACTTTCAATCGCAGAGCGTCAACGTGACTGGCGGCGAGCGGCCGGATCGCGTGCGCGGCGCTTTTGTGGCGTCGAATTACTTCCGCGTTTTCAATCTCAATCCGATCATCGGCCGTACGTTTGCCGAAGGCGAAGATCGTCCCGGTGCGCCCAAGCTGGCCGTCGTCAACGAGAAGATGTGGCGCGAGCGGCTGAATGCGGACGCAAATCTGAGCGACAAGAAGTTAATTCTCAACGGCGATGTTTACAGCGTGATTGGCGTAGTGACCAGCGCGTTCAAGAGCCCATTCGATCAGGACGTCGAAGTCTGGATGCCGGTGGCGAATTATCCCGGCAACACCAACCAGCGGGACGCCAGATTTCTGATTGGCATAGGTCACCTGAAACCCGGCGTCACCGTGACGGCCGCTCTGACTGAAGCCAACACCGTAGCCAGCCGATTAGCCTCGGCTTATCCCAAAGAAAATGCCGGGCGTACTGCCCGAGTCGACAACTTTCGCGAATTGACGGTCCAGGGTATTCGCCCGATGCTCTGGCTATTGTTCGCGGCCGTCGGTGTAATTCTGTTAATCGGCTGCGCCAACCTCGCCAACCTGCTGCTCGCGCGCGGACTCGACAGACAGCGAGAAGTTGCGGTGCGGGCCGCGCTGGGCGCGAGTCGTTGGCGACTGGTTCGGGAACTCCTGACCGAAACAACCCTTATCGGTTTGTGTGGCGGCGTGCTCGGCGTGTTCCTCGCTTACTGGGGTCTGGCGGGATTGCTCAAGCTGCCGCAGAACTTTGTCGATACGCAGGACGCCAATTTGAATCTACGGGTGCTGCTGTTCGCTTTCGCGATTTCGCTCGTGACCGGCTGGCTTTTCGGTTTGGCTCCTGCGCTTCAATTCGCCAAACCAAATTTGCAATCGTTTATGAAAGAAGGCGGCCGTGGCGGCGGTGAAGGCGCGCGCTGGAATCGCATCAGAGGTGGATTTGTGATTGCGCAGGTGGCGCTGTCGCTGGTGCTGCTGGTGAGTGCCGGCTTGCTGATCAGAAGCTTTGACAAGCTGCTGCGCGTCAACGTCGGATTCAAACCCGAGCAACTCCTCAGTCTCGAATATCGCCTGCCGCGCACCAAGTACAAAGAAGTGCCTGGTCAGTGGGCTTTCCATCGTGAAGTGGTTGAGCGAATTCAGCAGGTCCCGGGTGTGCAGTCAGTGGCCCTCGTGCGCGGTTTACCCTTCAGCGGCAATGGCGGCAACGCAGCGATCACCCTGCCCGACCGCGAAGCCCCGCCCAAAGGACGCGAACCGGAAGTGATGTTCAATACGGCGACGCCAAATTACTTTGAGACGATCGGCATTCCGTTTATTAGAGGCCGGCTGTTCGACGATCACGATCAGCCGAACACGACGCCGGTAGTCATCATCAACCAAACCATGGCGCGGAAGTTTTGGCCGAATGAAGAGCCAATCGGCAAACAGGTCAAATCAGTCCAGGACGGATCGGTCGCGACAATTATCGGAATCGTTGGCGACGCCAAACACTTTTGGCTCGAAGAAGAGCAGCAACCGCAGATGTATGGAGCTTATTCGCAGCAGCCCGGCTACTTCGCCACCGTCCTTATTCGCACCAGGGTCGAACCGCTCAGCCTCAGCGAGCAGGTGCGGCAAGCGCTTTGGAAGGTCGATGCCGATCAGCCGATGTGGAAAATTCGCACCGTTGAATTTCTGGTGAATCGCAGTGTCGCCGATCGCAAGTTCCTACTTGTGCTGATGGGGTTGTTCGCAACGCTCGCGCTGGTTCTGACGATGATTGGCTTGTACGGGGTCATCAGCTATCTGGTCAAACAAAGGACACAGGAGATTGGAATCCGGCTGGCGCTCGGCGCGCAGACGCGCAACATCCTGCAGATGGTGCTGAAGCAGGGAATGTTTTTGGTGCTTACGGGAGTGGTGCTTGGTTTGGCGACAGCCTGGCTGACAACCAGGCTGATCGCGCGCCTGCTTTATCAGGTGAGCGCGACCGATCCGGTTACGTTCGCAGTGATTGCAGGCTTCCTAATCGTGGTCGCGCTGCTCGCCTGTTATTTGCCGGCGCGCCGCGCTACGAAAGTGGATCCATTGGTGGCGCTGCGTTACGAGTAGCTATTAGAAGCCCGCAATGAGAAGGAACCTCTGATGCATACCTTTCTTCAAGATTTTCGCTATTCGGTCCGCATGTTGCTGAAGCGGCCCGGCTTCAGTTTGATTGCGATTATCACTCTGGCGCTTGGCATCGGCGCGAACACGGCCATCTTCAGCGTTGTCAACTCACTACTGCTGCGCCCGCTGCCGTTCCCCGATTCCGAACAACTCACCTGGGTGTGGATGGACAATCGCGGCGAGGGCATTCGCGAAGACATCGCCTCCTGGCCCAACTTTGAGGATTGGCGCACACAGAATCAGACCTTTCAAGGGATGGCCGGCGTGCGGGATCGGCGATTCAATCTGACGGGCGCGGGCGAGCCCGAAGAGTTGTACGGCGCGAATGTCTCGGCAAATTTCTTTGACCTGATGCGCGTCACGCCCGCACGCGGCCGTGGCTTCAACGCGGACGAAGAGCAGCAAGGACGCGATCAGGTAGTTGTGATTGGACACGGTCTGTGGCAGCGACGCTTCGGCGGTAATACCAATATCGTCGGGCAAACCCTGAGCCTCAACGGTCAGCCGAATACGATCATCGGCGTGATGCCGCCGGGGTTTCAATTTCCGAATAAGACCGAAGTATGGAAGCCGCTCGCCGCGGATGCGCAGACCCGGGCGGCGCGCGGCGCGTTTTGGTTGCCGGTGATCGGCCGGCTCAAGCCCGGCGTGTCGCGCGCGCAAGCGCAGGCGGACATGACTGCCATTGCGCAGAGGCTGGAGCAGCAGTATCCGGGCACCAATACGGGCTTCGGCGTCAACGTCGTGCTGATGCACGAGCAGTTGGTCGGAAAGATGCGGACGGCTTTGTGGCTGCTGCTCGGCGCCGTGGGATGCGTGCTGCTGATCGCGTGCGCGAACGTGGCCAACCTGCTCCTGGCGCGCGCGGCCACGCGCGAAAAGGAAGTTGCCATTCGCGCTGCCTTAGGCGCGAGCCGCCTTCGGGTGATCCGACAGCTGTTGACCGAGAGCGCTTTATTGGCGGTATTGGGCGGCGGGTTGGGTTTGCTGCTCGCGCGTTGGGGATTGAGTGTGCTCGTAGCTTTCGCGCCAAGCGATCTGCCCCGGGCCGACAGCATTGCGATAGATCGGCGCGTGCTCTTCTTTACGCTGGGGCTTTCCTTATTGACGGGCGTCGTGTTCGGACTCGTGCCTGCACTGCAAGCGTCGAAGCTGGGTCTGGGTGAAGTTTTGAAAGAAGGCGGACGCAGCAGCGCGGGCGGCGGACAGCGGACGCGCAGCGCGCTGGTGGTCGCTGAGATCGCCCTGGCCCTAGTCCTGCTCACCGGCGCCGGCTTGTTGTTGAAAAGCTCATGGCGTCTGCAGCAGGTCAATCCCGGCTTTACCCCTGAGCACGTGCTCAAGATGCGTCTGAGTCTGCCGGGATCGAAGTATCCCGACGGTACGAATGCGGCCGGGTTCTATCAACAACTGCTCGAAAACTTAAGCGGGTTGCCGGGCGTGCAGGCGGCCGGGATGAGTTCGAGCGTGCTGCTCTACAAGATTCACAATTCCGCCGGCATCAGCATCGAAGGCCGTCCGGGACCAGCGAGCGGACCGCGTCCTGAATTACCGCTCGATTCAATCAGCCCAAGCTATTTTCAAGTGATGGGCATGCAGGTCGTACAAGGCCGCAATTTCGGAGAGCAGGACAAGCGCGATGGACTGCCGGTCGCGATCGTCAATGAAACGATGGCGCGGCGTTTTTGGCCCAATGAAGATCCTATCGGGAAACGATTCACTTTCGGCGATACGGCGCCGCAGGCGAACTGGCTGACCGTGGTCGGCGTGGTGCGCGATTCGCGACGGCAAGGTTTAGACGCGCCCATCCGCATGGAGTCTTTTCTGCCACACGCGCAGCGGCCATTGCGCGCCATGGAAGTAGTGCTGCGCACGAGCGACGATCCCCTGGTTATGGCGCGCTCGGCCCGCTCGGCCGTATGGTCGCTTGATCGCGATCTGCCCGTGTCTGAGATCGAAACCGTTGAGCACATGCTGGAGGCGCGGGTGGCTCCCCGCCGCTTTAATCTGCTGTTACTCAGCCTGTTCGCGCTGGTCGCGCTGCTGCTGGCCGCGGTGGGCATTTACGGCGTCATGTCCTATAGCGTCACTCAGCGTACGCGGGAGATTGGAATTCGGGTGGCGTTGGGCGCGCAGACGCGAATCGTCCTCAAGCTGATCATCGGGCAGGGCATGCGTCTGGCGTTATTGGGTGTCGGGATTGGCCTGGCGGCGGCGGTGGCATTGACGCGCTTGATGGTTGGGTTGTTGTTTGGCGTGAGCGCGACGGATCCGTTGACCTTCGGCGCCATCGCACTGTTGCTCGCGGGCATCACGCTGCTGGCGTGCTACTTCCCGGCGCGTCGCGCAGCCAAAGTCGATCCGCTGGTGGCGCTGAGATACGAATAAAGAACAAGGCGTAGGGAGGAGAGTCAGATGCAGAGGTTGATTCAAGATTTGCGTTATGCGATCCGCAGTTTCATTAAGCGGCCGGGACTTACTTCGGTGGCGCTGATAACGCTGGCCCTGGGAATCGGCGCCAACACGGCGATTTTCAGCGTCGTTAACGCAGTCGTGCTTCGGCCATTGCCTTACGCTGATCCGGACCGTTTGGTCATGCTTTGGGAAACGATTCCGGGAAATGATCGGCGTTCGGTGGGCCCGGGGAACTTTGTTGATTGGCGCGCTCAGAACAAAACTTTTGAAGAATTGGCGGCGACCTTCTACGGCAATTTTAATGTTACCGACGGCGGTGAACCGGAGCGAATAGATGGTGCGACGATTACTTCCAACTTCATGCATGTTCTGGGAGCGCAGCCGCAATTGGGCCGAACGTTTCAGGCTGATGACGACGAGCATCAAGACCGTAAGCTCGTGCTGCTGAGCGATAGTCTGTGGCAGCGCCGATTTGGCGGGCAGCGTGACGTGCTCAATCGCACGATCACGGTTGACGATCAACCGTATACGGTCGTCGGCGTGATGGCGCGCGGTTTTCAGTTTCCCGAGCGATCGGAAATGTGGGTGCTCGGCCGCGATCGCAGCGCCGCGCCCTTGTCGCTAATTACTCAGGCGCCCGACCAGGACTGGGCCCACATGCGTGACGCGCATTTTATCCGGGTCATTGGCCGCCTCAAGCAGGGGGTGACGCTGTCCCAGGCCCAGTCTGACATCGCGGCCATCACGCGCCGCCTCGAAGCAGCGTATCCCGAAACCAATGCGGGCTTAGGTTCGAACCTCATTTCCCTGCACACGCAAGTTGTCGGCGACGTGCGCACCGCGCTTTTTATTCTGCTGGGCGCTGTCGGGTTGGTCTTGCTCATCGCCTGTACCAATGTAGCCAACCTGATGCTGGCGCGGGCCTCGCAACGCGGTCGCGAAATCGCCATCCGGGCGGCGATGGGCGCCAGCCGCGGCCACCTGATCCGGCAACTGCTCACCGAGAGTTTATTGCTGAGCAGTTTAGGCGGCGCGGTGGGCTTGTTGATTTCAATTTGGATCGTCGATCTGTTTATGCGTTTGAGTCCGGGGGATATTCCGCGGCTGAACGAAGCGGGACTGGATCTGCGCCTGTTCGGCTTTGCGCTGCTGGTTTCGGCGATGGCAGGCATTGGGTTTGGACTTTTGCCGGCGCTGCACGCGGCCCGGCCGAACCTCAACAGTTCGCTGAAAGACGGCACCAAAGGAAGTGAGAGCGGTGAACGCCGGCGCGCACGTAATATCCTGGTCGTGACCGAAGTTGCGTTGGCGCAGGTGCTGCTCGTCGGAGCCGCGCTCTTGGCGATCAGTTACGTTCACCTCGAGCAAATCGATCCCGGCTTCAATCCTGATCGCGTGCTCACTGCGAAAATTGCACCGGCCCGTGAGAAGTATCCGGACCCAAAATCGCGGAGCGCCTTTTATTCGAGTGTGCTCGAAAACCTGCGGCACCTTCCGGGCGTGGAATCAGCGGCGATGGTAATGAGCCTGCCGCTGAGCGGGGCCAGCATGAATCGCGGGTTCCGGGTCGAAGGACGGCCTGAGCCCAAAGCTGACGAGAATGTGACGATGGATTTTCAAATCGTCAGTTCCGATTATTTCTCCACGCTGGAAATACCTGTCCGCCGCGGGCGCGGTCTAACCACCGCCGACACCGAAAACAGCCAACGAGTCATTGTCATCAACGAAACGATGGCGCGCCGTTATTGGCCGAATGACGATCCGGTCGGCAAGCGACTCGCGATTGGCGACAGTTCCAAAGACACGGCCTGGCGCACAATCGTCGGCGTCGTCGCCGACAATCGGCACGCCAGTCTCAGTGAAGCACCGGTGCCCACAGCTTTCATTTCTTATAGACAGGATTTGGAGTCCTGGCCGCGCATGGGCTTTGTTATCAAATCGAAGACCAGCGCCGGCAGTTTGACCTCGGCAGTGCGCACGGCCCTGGCGTCAGTAGACCGAAGTCAGCCGGTCTACGCGATCGAACCTATGACAAATCTGCTCAGCACTTCGATCGCGCAACGCCGTTTCATCATGACGCTGCTGGGTTCGCTGGCCGTTTTGGCCCTGGCCCTCGCCGTCATCGGTGTCTACAGCGTGATCTCGTTTTCCATCAGCGAACGAACGCAGGAGATCGGTATTCGCATGGCCCTGGGCGCCCGGACCGTGGACGTGCTGCGCATGGTGTTGAGTCAGGGAATGAAACCGGTGGCTGTGGGTATCGCCATCGGCCTGGGCGCTGGAGTCGCCTTGATGCGATTGCTTACCGGCATGCTGTTTCAGGTCAGTCCCACGGACATGCGCACTTTCGCGATGGTCGCGATTGGTATGAGTCTGGTGGCGCTTATCGCTTGCTATCTGCCGGCGCGACGCGCGACAAAGGTCGATCCGCTGGTGGCGCTGAGATACGAATAACGAGTGAATAAGGAGTCAGGATGCAAAGGCTAATTCAAGATTTACGCTACGCGGTCCGCGGTCTGCTTAAGCGGCCCGGATTTTCGTTGATTGCGATCATCACGATTGCGTTGGGCATTGGCTCGAGCACATCGATCTTCACCGTGGTTGATGCAGCGATGATCAAAGGTCTCCCATATCAGCAACCGGATCGTCTCTATCACATGTGGGAGCGCACGTCGCAGAAGGATTTCGATCAGCGCGAATTCTCGTATCCGGATTACCAGGATTATCTCCAGAACCAGATAGTGGACATCGCTGCCTACACAGGTGGCGGCACAATCTTGAATAGCAACGGCGAGGCCGAGCGCGTGTTTGCTCCCTCCGTGTCGGCCAATTTCTTTTCGGTGCTGGGTGTTCAGCCTTTTCGTGGCCGCCTTTTCCAAACCGGAGAAGACCAACAAAACGGGCCGCGGGTGGTGGTGCTGGGTTACCCAATCTGGCAGAGCCATTTTGGCGGCAGCGACAGCGTCATTGGTCAGCAACTGAATCTCGGCGGCAATTCGTACACAGTCATCGGCGTGTTGCCGCAAAGTTTTGAGTTCGCCTTACGCGGAGCCGATGTCTTCCTGCCTTATCAGCCGACGCAAAACCAACTCACCCGCCGCGGCATGCACGGGACCAATCTAATCGCGCGCCTAAAGCCAGGTGTCACCGCCTCCCAGGCGCAATCTCAGCTGAGCGTCATCACCAATAACATCACGCAGCAATTCAAAGAGTCTCACACCGGCACCACGTTGAAGCTGATTCCGCTGCAGGAGCAAGTCGTCGGGCAAGTGAAACCGATCCTGATGTTGTTGCTCGCAGCAGTCGGATTTGTCCTGCTGATTGCCTGCGCGAACGTGGCCAGCCTGCTGCTGACTCGTTCGCTCGCACGACAGAAGGAAGTTGCAATTCGCTCCGCGCTCGGCGCCAGCCGTTGGCGTGTCGTGCGCCAGCTGCTCACTGAATCGGTGCTGCTTTCGTTACTGGGCGGCGCCGCCGGTGTCCTGCTCGCTTATGGCGGGACCCGAGCTTTGGTTGCCATGTTGCCGGCGGCTCAGATAAACGCGCTGCCGTTTCTAGCCAATCTGCACATCGATGGGCGCATCCTCATCTTCTCGTTCGGGCTATCCATTCTGACCGGGATGATTTTCGGATTAGCGCCGGCGATTCAGGCTTCAAGACCGCAACTCGCGGGCGTCCTCAAAGAAGGCGGGCGCAATGCTTCAGCCGGTTCGGGTCATCGTTTGCGCACCACGTTCGTCGTTACCGAAATTGCGTTGGCGGTCGTGTTGCTGGTTGGCTCTGGGTTGCTGTTGAAGAGTCTGTTCCGCTTGCTCAACACGAGTCCTGGATTCAATCCGGAAAACATCCTGACCATGACTGTCGTGTTGCCGGCGACGAAGTACAACGATGCTAACAGTCAAGTTAATTTTCAAGATCAACTCAACCAGCGAATTGCCGCACTGCCGGGCGTTACTGCTGCGGGCACGGTAGACATACTGCCCCTGCAACCCGGCAACACCTCAGCTGTCTTTGTTGAAGGCGAACCGCTGCCGCCGCCGGGGCAGGAAACCGAGGCGAACGTCCGCGTCATCAGCGAGAGTTACTTTCAGACGCTGCAAGTGCCGGTTATCGAAGGTCGGTCATTTGATCCGCATGACAGAACCACCACCAATCCAGAGCCGGTGATTATCGGCAAGACGATGGCTGATCGCCTGTTCAAGGGACGCAGCGCGGTCGGCCGTCGTTTGGTGTACCGGAGTGCCCAAGCGCCACCGATGACTATCGTGGGCGTGGTGGCGGACGTAAAGATCACCGGCTTGGATCAGGAATTACGGCCGGTGATCTATTACTCATTTCCGCAGAACTCCTCGATTTTTGCGAACCTGGTGATTCGCACTACGACTGAACCGACTTCCTTAGCCGCCACAGTCCGCCACGAAATTCAAGCACTCGAACCGCAAACGGCGGTCTTTAACGTGCGGGCCATGCCGCAACTGATTTCAGCCACCCCGGCAGCCTTCATGCGACGGTTTCCCGCGACGTTGATGGGCGTCTTTGCGGGCCTGGCCTTGTTGTTGGCGGCAATTGGAATCTACGGCGTGGTCTCTGATTCCGTGGCCCAGCAGACTCATCACATCGGCGTGCGCATGGCGCTGGGTGCGCGCAGGGCCGACATCCTGAAAATGGTGCTCAAGGAAGGTCTGATATTGGCCCTGGTCGGGATCGTCATTGGCGTCGCAACCGCCTTCGGCTTGATGCGTCTAATCAGTGCGCTGCTGTTCCAGGTAGCGACTTACGACGTTTCGGTCTTTGCGATTGTGACGTCGGCCTTGTTTCTCGTGATCCTCTTAGCTTGTTACTTTCCCGCGCGTCGCGCGACCAAAGTCGATCCGCTGGTGGCCTTGCGTTACGAGTAAGAGGAGAAGCCGATGCTGACTGCACTGAAGCAGAATTTGTCATACAGCTTACGAACTCTGTTCAAGAATTCAGGTTTTACCATTGTCGGAGTCTTGACGCTGGCCCTCGGCATCGGGGCGACGACTGCAATTTTTAGCGTTGTCTATGCCGTATTTGAGCCGATGCCTTATCCAAATCCCGACCAGCTAGTCATGGTTTGGACGATGAATCGCGGCAATCGAAATTCCGTCTCGACCGTCGATTATCTCGAATGGAAACAACGAAGCTCGTCGTTTCAGGGAATTAACGCGTGGACTGGAGGGACTTTCAACGTCGGCGGCGGCGAACGGCCGGAACAGGTGGCGGGCTCGTTGCGAACCCCGGGGTTCTTCACCATGGAAGGTCTGCCGCTTATGTTGGGCCGCGATTTCACGGCGGAAGAGGGCCAACCCGGTCGCGATCATGTGGTCATCTTAAGCAATCGTCTCTGGGCGCGAAGCTTTGCCTCGAACCGCGAGATTCTGGGCAAAGATATTCGCCTGAATGGTGAGCCTTACACCGTCGTTGGCGTTCTGCCGCCCGGATTTCACGATCGCTTCAACTCACAACTGTGGGTGCCGTTAGCTATTCAACCTGATCTGACGGGTCAGACGATGCGCTCTGTTTCAGTAATGGCGCGCTTGAAAGACAACGTTTCAATTGCGCAAGCGCAGGCGGAGATGAGCGGCATCCAGCAGCAGTTGCTGGACGAGCGGCCGAAGTCAAACCCGATTGGCGTGAGCGTGCAACCCCTGCACTTAAACTTTCTGACTGATGCGACGCGCCGCAATCTTTGGCTGCTGCTCGGAGCGGTGGGCTTTCTTTTATTGATTGCTTGCGTCAACGTCGCCAACTTGTTGTTGGCTCGTGGCACTGCGCGCCGGCGTGAGTTTGCGCTGAGGGCGGCGCTCGGCGCATCGCGTGGCCGGCTGTTCTCGCAATTGCTGACTGAGAGTCTGGTGTTGGCCGCGGTTGGTGGTTCGCTTGGCTTGCTGTTCGCGATTACGATCATCGATCTGATTCAAGCTGTCATGCCTCCCGTGGGCACCATGTTGCCGTCAGAGGCCGAAATCAGAATCAGCGTTCCGGTGCTCATCTTCACCATCTCGATCAGTACCATCGCCGGCCTGCTTTTCGGCTCGATGCCTGCATGGCAGGCGACTCGACTCGATCTCAACGAAGTCCTCAAGCTGGGCGGCCGAAGCAGCGCTGGCGGCGGTGGTCGCAATCCGCGACGACTGCTGGTTATTGCTGAATTCGCGCTGGCGCTGACGTTGCTGGCTTGCGGCGGCCTGGCGCTCGAGAGTTTCTGGAACCTGACCAGAATCGATCTCGGCATTCGCACTGATCACCTTCTTTCATTTCGACTGACGGTGCCCGACCAAAGGCTGCAGACTCCGGATCAGATCAGGGCGTATTACCGGCAGATGCTGGGAACGATTCAGGCCGTGCCTGGAATTAGGAAGGCTGCGGTGATGACCGGCACGCCTGCCGGCGGCACCGGAATGGGGACTCGCTTCTTTATCGCCGGCCGGCCGCCGGCGAATCCCAGCGAACGCCCCGGCGCGTCTTGGCAAACGATAACGTCCGACTACATCGACACGCTCGGGATTCGCATGACCAAAGGCCGTGCATTTGATGAGCATGATACCGAAACGAGCATGCGGGTCGCGATTGTTAACGAGTTCTTCGTCAGCCGATTTCTGTCAGGAATCGATCCGATCGGTCAACGAATTGTGATGAATGAATTTCGGCCCGGCCAGCCGGCCCCCAATCCGGTCGAATGGCAAATCGTCGGCGTGTTCCACAACGTGCGCGGCGCCGGATTCCGTGACGAGTCGCCCGAGATCGATGTGCCGTTTTGGCAGAGTCCGTTGCCTCGCACTTCGATTGTGCTGCAGACCGATGGCGATCCGAAAGCGGCAATCAAAAGTGTGGCCGGCGCAGTGAATTCAGTTGATCCGGATATGCCGCTCGCCGGTGTCAAGACCGTGGATGAAATCGTCGGGGAAGCGCTAGCGATCGATCGCTTCAGCGTCGTGCTGTTTGCCAGCTTTGGCGCGCTGGGCTTATTGCTGGCGGCCGTCGGCATTTACGGCGTGACGGCTTTTGGCGTGGCCCAGCGCACGCAGGAGTTTGGGGTCCGCATTGCGCTGGGCGCACAGAGATCGCGAGTTATCCGTCTGGTGATGAAAGAAGCGACGTCACTCGCGGTGATTGGTGGATTAATCGGTTTCATTGGCGCTTATCTGGTTGGGCGAGCCATGCAAACAACTCTTTATGGAGTACCGGCGCTGGACGCGCGCGCCTTCGCAGCAGTGTTCGCGTTGCTGCTCGGGTCCGCCTGGGTGGCGTGTTTGATTCCGGCCTGGCGCGCCAGTCGAGTCGAACCGCTCGACGCGTTAAGACATGAATAAGGGTCAGTCCATCTGCCAGGAGATGGGTCAAAGCGCTATCAGGAGTTGACCCTGGATCCATTCGCTGAACGCGGATGGCACTGATTCGTTCGCGCAAGGTTGGTGCGCATGCCGGCGGATCAGATCGATTGAAATGAGTGCCAAGGGGGTAGTTATGAACACGCTGATTCAGGATTTACGTTACGGGTTACGCATGTTGTGGAAGAGTCCGGCGGTAACCGCCGTCGCGATTATCGCGTTGACGCTGGGCATTGGCGCGAACACTGCGATCTTCAGCGTCGTGCACGCCGTCTTGTTGCGCGCGCTGCCTTATACCGATGGCGATCGTCTGGCAATTGTTTGGGAGAACCGTAGAGGCGGAAGCAAGCCCAACCCCACCAACGTCATCAACATGGGCAACTTTTCCGATTGGAAAGAACAGAATGGCGTCTTCACAGACATGGCAGCGTTCTTTGATCTGAACGCCAATCTCACCAGTGATGGCGAACCTGAGGAAGTGCCTTCACAGTTGGCCACCACCAATCTCTTCTCGTTGTTGGGCGTAAATGCGATGAAAGGTCGAACGTTCCTGCCGGAGGATGGCAAGACGGGCCAGCCGCGGGTCATCGTCATCAGTTACAACTTATGGCAGAGAAGATTTGGCGGTGATCCAAACATCATCGGGCGTAAAGTTACGCTCAACAATCAACCAACCGAAATCATCGGCGTATTGCCGCCGGATATCGGGTGGTATGTCCAGAAATGGTCACAGGTACATTACCCACCCGACATCTTTACCCCATGGCAAATCTCCGATGACGCGCGGCAAAGGCGTGGGCGTTTTGCTCGTGCCGTAGCACGACTGAAGCCGGGTGTTACGTTCGACCAGGCGCAGAACGAAATGAATTTGATCGGCGCCCGTCTTGAGAAGCAATATCCGGAATTCAACACGAACTGGGGCGTCACAGTAGTTCCGCTGCGGACGCAATTCACCGGCGAAATTCGCAAACCACTCCTGGTGCTGCTCGGTGCAGTCGGCTTCGTATTGCTGATCGCCTGCGCCAACGTCGCCAATCTGCTGTTAGCGCGCGCGGCTTCGCGCAAGCGAGAGATCGCTCTGCGAGCTGGCCTTGGCGCCAGTCGTTGGCGCATTGCGCGACAGCTTCTGACTGAGAGTGTTTTGCTATCGGTGTTCGGTGGCGGGCTCGGCTTGTTGCTTGCGGTCTGGGGAACGCGAGCATTACTGGCTTTGAGCCCGCCCGAACTGATCGACTTGCGCGGCACCGCGGTGAATCTGGCAGTTCTCGGATTCACTATCGCTCTGACATTCGTGACCGGCATTGTCTTCGGATTGGTGCCGGCGCTGGAAGCATCGCGCTTTGATTTGAGCGAGCCACTGAAGGAAAGCGGCAAGAACGTCATCGGCGGCACGCGGGCGCAAAAAATGCGCGGCGTATTTGTGGTCGCCCAGGTAGCGCTGGCGCTCGTGCTGCTCGTCGGCGCCGGTTTGTTGATGAAGAGTCTCAGCCGGCTGGAGTCGGTCGACGCGGGTTTTGATTCAGACAATCTGTTGACTATGCGCGTCAGCTTGCCGGAGCGGAAGTACGACAGCGATCCCAAATTAATCAACTTCTTCAAACAAGCAGTAGATCAAATTCGCGCGGTACCGGGCGTCGAATCGGTGGGCGCCATCAACACGCTGCCGTTCGATGGCCCTTATTCAGCAACGAGTCTGGAAATCGAAGGCCAGCCGCCGCGACCGGCGGGCCAGAAGCTTTCGACCGGTGTGTGCGTAACCGACGCAAATTACTTTCAGACGATGCACATACCGCTCAAGCGGGGGCGTCTCTACAGCGCGCAGGAGGTTGTCGAGATGCGCCACGTTGTCGTCGTCAATGAAGCGTTCGCACGCGACATTTTTCCCGGCCAGAACCCAATCGGGCAACGCGTGACGATCAATATGAAAGATGACAACCAACCGAGCGAAATCATCGGCGTCGTCGGGAACAATAAAGCCAGAGGCCTCGACAGTGAAGTCGAACCCATGGCTTTCTGGCCGCACGCTGAGCTGGTCTATCCGGCAATGACAATCACGATTCGCACGCGGGGCGACAGCGCAAGTATCAGCACGGCCGCCCGCAATGTAATCCGCCAACTGGATCCTGAACAGCCGATTGGCCAGGTCGCGACGATGGAATCGCTGATGGCCAAGTCGGTCGCGCGCGCGCGGTTTAATTCAACGCTGCTGGCAATCTTTTCGCTGGTCGCTTTGGTAATGGCCGCCGTCGGCATTTACGGCGTGATGTCTTATTCCGTCTTACAGCGGACGCATGAGATCGGCGTGCGCATGGCGCTCGGCGCTCAGCGCGCGGACGTGCTCAAGCTGATTTTGAAGCAGGGAGTCGTGCTGGCAACCACGGGTGTGCTGGTGGGACTGGCGGGATCGTTCGGCCTGACGCGCATTATTTCTACGCTTCTGTTCGAGGTGGCGGCGACCGACAAAACTACTTTCGCAGCAGTAGCTTCGGGCCTCTTTGCGATCACTTTTCTCGCCAGTTACTTGCCCGCGTGGCGGGCCACGAAAGTTAACCCGCTCGACGCGCTTCGTTATGAGTGAGGAGCCATGGAAGATCTGTTTAAAGACATCCGTTATGCGTTTCGCACGATCCTGAAGCGGCCCGGATTCAGTCTGATTGCCATCATGACTCTGGCGCTAGGTGTCGGAGCGAATTCGGCAATTTTCAGTGTGGTCAATGGCATTCTGTGGCGTCCGCTGCCTTATCCGCAGCCGCAGCAACTGGTGATGGCCTGGACTGATCATCAGGCGCGTGGCGGTCCGGCGCAGGAATGGTTTTCGCCGCCGGAGATCGAAGATTGGCGCGCGCAGAATAAGGTCTTCTCCCAGTTCTCCGCTCTTAACAACTGGGTACCGACATTCACCGGGCGTGACGAACCCGAATCGCTGGTGGGCGCGGCCGTGTCATACGACATGCTTAACCTGCTGGGTGTTGCGCCGGCGCGCGGCCGCACGTTTCTCCCGGAAGAGGATCAACCTAAGGCGCCTAACGTCGCGATACTCAGCGATGATTTGTGGCGCACACGATTTAATGCCGATCCCAACATCGTCGGCAAATCGATTTCACTAAACCAGGACAATTATCAGGTGATCGGCGTGATGCCGGCGGGATTTCAGTTTCCGCTAATACCCGGTGTGCAAGTTTGGCGAACGCTGCGACCGACGCTGAATCCCTCGTGTCAGCGCGGTTGTATCGTGCTACGCGCGTTAGGGCGGATGAAAGACAGCGTCACAATCGAGCAAGCCCAAGCCGACGTCAGCACCATCGCCTCACGTTTAGCCGCGGAGTATCCGGACACTAATTCGAAGGTCGGCGCGACCTTAGTGCCGTTTCATGAACAACTGGTCGGCAGTATGAAGAGACCGCTGCTGGTCTTGCTCGGTGCCGTCGGTTTCGTTCTGTTGATTGCCTGCGCCAACGTCGCCAACCTGATGCTGGCCCGGGCCGCCACTCGTGAACGCGAGATGGCTCTCCGATCGGCGCTCGGCGCCAGCCGCACGCGCGTATTCCGTCAATTACTCACCGAGAGCGGTCTCCTCGCGTCGGCCGGAGCCGCAACCGGCCTGGCGCTCGCGTACGGGTTGCTGCGTTTGTTGGTGAATCTGAGTCCACCGGGGACTCCGGGATTAGATCAGATCGCAATCGATCGTTATGTGCTCGCCTTTACAGTCCTAATCGCGGCATTTACGGGAATCATTTTCGGCCTCGCACCTGCGCTGCAATTATCAAAGGTCGATCTGAATCGTTCGCTAAAGGATACCGGCAAAGGCACACCCGGTGGCGTGCGCGGCGGACGACTGCGGGGCGCTCTGGTAATTGCCGAGATGGCCCTCGCCCTGCTGCTGCTGATTGGCTCAGGCCTGTTGATGAAGAGTTTTATTCTGCTTCAGCGTGTCGATCCCGGATTCAACCCCGATCACGTGGTGACGCTCCGGACTATTCTGAGTCGGACCCCTTATCCGACGGCGCCACACCTTGTTAACTTCTACACCCAGCTTCTCGATCGCGTGAAAGCGACGCCCGGTGTGCAGTCGGCCGCTACGATTTCAACGCTGCCGTTAAGCGGCAATCAAACCGACACTAATTTTCTAATCGAAGGCCGCCCGGCTCCTCTCCCGAACCAGGAGCCAAGCGCCTGGTTCAATTCGATCAGTACTGATTACTTTCAGACGATGCAGCTGCGCCTGGTCAAAGGCCGAAGCTTTTCTGAAAACGACAACGAGAAGACGCCGCTGGTCGTGATTATCACCGAAGCGATGGCGCGAAAGTTCTTCCCGAATGAAGATCCGCTGGGCAAACGAATCGGTCGCGGTCCGGATAGATGGCGCGAAATCGTCGGCGTGGTCCGCGACGTCAAGCACTTCAGCCTCGATACTGACGCGCCGCCGACAATGTATTACCCGATGCGGCAGGCGCCCGCGCGCGGGATGGATCTGGTAGTGCGCACGTCAGGAGATCCTCTGAGCATGGCGCCCGTGTTGCGCCAACAGGTATGGGCGGGCGATCGAAACCTGGCCATCGCCAACTTAGGGACAATGAAGGACCTGGTTGCGTCGTCTATCACCCAACAGAAATTCATTCTTACGCTGCTTGCATGTTTCGCCGGTCTCGCTTTGCTACTGGCGGCCGTTGGCATTTACGGCGTGATGTCGTACGCCGTAACGCAGCGCACTCACGAGATTGGCATTCGCATGGCGCTCGGCGCCAGCGTCGGCAATGTTCTCAGGCTGGTGTTTCGACAGGGCATGGTTCTAACCGCAATTGGAATCGCGATCGGCATTGGGCTGGCCTTCGCGCTTACTCGATTGATGAAGAGTTTGTTGTTTGATGTGACGCCTACTGACGCCACTACATTTGCGTTGGTGGCGCTGACATTAGTGCTGGTAGCTCTGCTTGCGTGTCTGATTCCGGCCCGGCGAGCAACGAAAGTCGATCCGCTGGTCGCACTTAGATACGAATAGGAGGAAGCGGCAAATGCGAACCGTTTGGCAGGACGTCAAATATGGACTGCGGGCGCTGACCAACCGTCCAGGTCTAACGTTAATCATAATTGCTACCCTGGCGCTGGGCATCGGCGCCAACACGGCAATCTTCAGTGTCGTCAATGCGACCTTGCTGCGTCCGCTGCCATTCAAAGATCCAGACCGAATCGTGATGGTCTGGGGGTTCCTGCCGAAGCTCGCGCACAACTCCGACAAGTTTCCTTCTTCGGCGGCGAATTATTTGGGCCTCGCAAAGCAAACCCAGACCTGCGAACAACTGGCCGCGTTTCGCCAATGGTCCTGGCAACTCACACACGCCGGCGAACCGGAGCAATTACAAGGTGTACGCGTTTCGGCGAACTTCTTCGAAGCACTCGGCGCCAGACCAACAGTCGGTTCGACTTTTACGTCGGATCAGGATCAGGAAGGCGCCGCGCCGGTCGCGTTGATTAGTTACCGCCTGTGGCAGAAGGAATTTGGCGGCGACCCGCAGGTGGTCGGCAAGAATCTGACACTGAACGGACGCACGGTGCAGGTCGTCGGCGCCATGCCTCGCGACTTCGAATTTCCCGGCAGCGCGAACATGATTCCCGGTCTGCAGTTCGCCACCAAAAATGATATCTGGATGCCGCTCGCGATGAACGCGGACGAGCGCAGCAATCAGGGGAGCTTGAATCTTGCGGTCATCGGCCGGCTCAAACCGGGAGTCTCGATTGCCCAGGCCGAAAACGAACTGCGCGCGATTGAAAAGACTCTGCCGCTCGGCACCATCGGCTACACCGTTAATCTGATCAATTTGCAGCAGCAGATGGTGGGCAACATCCGACGTCTGCTGCTGGTGATTCTCACGACCGTCGCGTTTGTTTTGTTGATTGCCTGCGCGAACGTCGCCAACCTGTTGCTCGCTCGCGCTTCCGCGCGCCAGAAAGAGATGTCGATTCGGCGCGCGCTCGGCGCCGGCCGTTGGCGCGTTATCAGGCAACTACTAACGGAAAGTGTCTTATTGTCGTTAACGGGTGGTTTGGTCGGATTGCTACTGGCGGTTTGGGGAACGCCGCTGCTGGTCTCGCTCATTCCCGAAAAGGTCCCCCGCATTCACGAAATCAATGTGGACTTACGGGTGCTTGGGTTCGCGTTATTGGTCTCGATTGCGACGGGCATCGTCTTTGGCCTGGCCCCGGCGCTCCAGGCGTCGCGCACAGATCTCAATGAGTCTCTCAAAGAGACGGGTCGCGGAGTGAGCGGCGGATTACGTCAGAATCGTCTGCGCGCATTCCTGATAGTTTCAGAAGTTTCGCTGGCGGTGGTGCTGATGATAGGCGCCGCCTTGCTGATTAAGAGCTTTGTTCGTTTGCTGCAGGTCAATCCCGGATTCGATTCCTCTCGCACCTTAACCATGGAGGTTTCGCTTCCTACCTTACCGCCGTCGAAATACGCCAGCGAGCAGGAGCAAGCTGGTTACTTCAAGGAGATTCTGGCTCGGCTTAATCACACGCCTAGCGTGACCGCTGCCGGGGCGGTGCTCAGCCTGCCGCTGACCGGCGCAGAAGAGAGTACCGATCTGTTTATTGAGGGGAGGCCGCGACCGGCTTTCGAAGAACGGCCAAATGCTGATTACACGATCGTGACGCCTGAGTATTTTCAAGCGCTTCAGATTCCGCTCTTGAAAGGGCGGCAATTTTCAGATCGTGATGACCACAATGCGACATCTGTAATCATGATCAACGAAGCCCTGGCTCGGCGATATTGGCCCGGGCAAGAGCCTGTCGGTCAGCGACTCACCGTCGGCTTTGAACAGGCTCCGCGGGAAGTCATCGGCGTTATCGGCAACGTCAAACAGACGACCCTGGGCGCCGAGGCGCGGCCCACGATGTACATGCCGCATCTTCAGCGTCCGACGGGAGGTATGACCATTGTCGTTCGGACGAACGTAGATCCGGTGTCCCTGTCACAACTCGCGCGCACACAAATTCATTCAGTAGATCCGAACATTCCGGTAACCAACATCCGCACGATGAATGAGGTGTTCTCAACCTCTATTGCTCAACAGCGCTTCGCGATGCTCCTGGTCGGACTCTTCGGGGCGTTGGCGCTGGCGTTAGCTACCATCGGAATCTACGGCGTGATGTCCTATTCAGTAACGCAACGCACGCATGAGATCGGGGTGCGGATGGCCCTGGGCGCTCAGCGAACAGATGTGCTGAAACTAATTTTGCAAAATGGAATTCTGGTATCGCTGCTCGGTGTGGTAGTAGGCGTTGCGGCATCGTTTGCGTTGACGCGAGTGATGTCATCGCTTTTGTTCGGGGTCACGCCGACAGACACGATGGTTTTTGCCACGGTGGGATTCGGCATTCTGGCAATCGGCGCGATCGCGACCTATTTGCCCGCCTGGCGCGCAAGCAGGGTCGACCCGCTTCTGGCCCTTAGATACGAGTAAGCGCTGCAACTGTCCAATTTGGGAAAGCGGAAGACCGTCACGAAAGGAACGATGGGAACAATACTAAGCGATATTCGCTACGCATTTCGTGGATTGCGGAAGCAGCCGGTGCTCACAACGGTTGCGATTCTGACGTTGGCCTTAGGCATTGGCGCCAACACGGCGATGTTCAGCGTCATTTACACAGTGCTGCTGCGGCCTTTGCCTTATCCCAATCCGGATCGGCTCGTGTGGATGAACGAGTCGGGCGACGACGTCGCAAATCGGATGCTCTCGTATCCGAACTTCGTCGATTGGAACGCGCGCAATCATACGTTCGAAGCGATGTCCACGTATCGCACCTGGTCGATGACTCTAACGGGAGTGGATCAGCCTACGCATCTCGATGCCGGGATGGTGGCCGCCGATTATTTCAAAGTGATGGGTGTGGCGCCGGTCCGCGGTCGCGTTTTCACCGCCGAAGACGATCGACCCGGGGCGACCCCAGTCACGATTATCAGCCACGCGTTCTGGCAGAAATATTTCGCCGGCGACACTTCAGTAGTCGGCCGGACAATCGCCCTGGATGACAACGCCTTCACGATTATCGGCGTCATGCCTAAGGATTTCGCGCATCAGGGTCCGCCGCCGCTTTGGGTGGCAATCGGACCCATGAATTGGAAAGAGCGCGACGTTCGCGTCGGCGGAAATGTGATCGGCCGATTAAAGCCCGGTGTCACGCTCGAGCAGGCACGCGCGGACATCAATGCCGTCGCCCGGCAACTCGCAAAGGAACATCCGGTGGCGAACGCGGGAGCGAATCGAGTAAATGTCCTCTCGTTACAGCAGCGTCTGACGGGTTCGGTGCGAACACCCTTGTGGATTCTGTTTGGAGCAGTCGGCCTGGTTCTGCTCATCGCTTGCGGCAATCTCGCAAATTTAATGTTGGCGCGTGCGGTCACCCGCAGGAGAGAATTTGCAATTCGCGCCGCGGTGGGCGCCACCCGCGCCCGGGTCATTCGCCAACTTTTAGTTGAAAGTGTGCTGCTCGCTTTGCTGGGCGGCGGTGCAGGATTGGTCGTCGCGAGCTGGAGTATGGCCGTCCTGGCGAAAGCGGCGCGTGACATTGTTCCGCGTCTCGATCAACTGCACCTGAATTATCGTGTACTCACATTCAACCTCGCGGTTTCGTTCCTGTGTGGAATTATTTTTGGGTTGGCGCCGGCGTGGCGATTCTCAAAGCCTGATTTGCAGGAGACGCTGAAAGACAGCACCTCGGGTTCGGGCGAGCGGCAGGGCAAACGCCTGCGCGGCGGTTTGGTGATTGCAGAAGTCGCACTGGCGACAATCCTCCTTGCCGGCGCTGGCCTCCTGGTTCGGAGTCTAATCCGGCTGGCGAATTCCAACGTCGGCTTTGATTCCAACAATGTCCTTACCTTCGATCTCAGCGTCAATAGAAGTCGTTACACGGGTAAAGGCGAGCTGGGACGATTCCAGCAACAGATACTCGATAGCATCTCGTCATTGCCAGGGGTCGAAGCTGCCGCGATCTCGGTTGAACTGCCGGGACGTGGCAGTGGATGGACCACCGACATAGTTGCCGAAGGTCATCCGGGCCCCAAACGCGGCGAGCTGATTAATGTCGATTGGGCAATTGTCAGCCGCGATTATTTTCGCACGATGCGTATTCCCATTTTGCGCGGCCGCACGTTTACTGCCGACGAAGATGCGGAAGGCAAGCCCGTGGTGTTGGTCGATGAGAACCTGGCGCGAAAATTCTGGCCGAACGGAGACGCAATTGGGAAGCACATCGGCTATGACAGCCCGACGCCACACGAGATTATCGGCATCGTGAAGCAAGTCGGCATCTATGGTTCTGATGCGACGCCTCTAATCAAAATCTACACGCCCTGGGGGCGGGCGGCGCCGCGCCAGATGGTGCTTTCCGTGCGGGGCACAACTTCCGACGTGAGTCAGCTCGCGCCCTCCATCACCAACACCATTCACGGGCTGGACAAGGACTTGCCGGTCAGCGAGCTGACAACTTTCGATCAGCTCCTGGCGCGCGAGGCTTCGCCCATGCGGCTCAACACCGGATTACTTTCGTTATTGGCGATGCTGGCGCTGTTGCTCGCGGCTATCGGAATCTACGGCGTGCTCGCTTATTCGGTCGCGCAAAGAACCCGTGAAGTGGGCGTGCGGATGGCCCTGGGCGCGGCCCGCGGTGATGTTCTGCGGTTGTTTGTAGGGCAGGGAATGAAGTTGGTGCTGGCGGGTCTGGCGATTGGATTGTTGGGTGCGTTCGCCTTAACCCGGCTGATGACGAGTCTGCTGTTCGGAGTGAAACCAACAGATACCGTGACTTTCATCATCGTCGGAATTGCTTTGGTGGCGGCGGCGGCGCCCGCGTGTTATCTGCCCGCGCGGCGCGCGACGAAAGTCGATCCACTGACGGCGCTACGCTACGAGTAAGGGCAATTTGAAGATTATGGAAACAATAATCAAGGACATCCGGTACGGCGTGCGGCTCTTGCTCAGGCATCCGGGTTTTACGGCAGCGGCAGTTCTGACGCTGGCGATTGGCATTGGCGCGAACACTGCAATCTTTAGCGTGGTGCACGCGGTGGTTTTGCGACCGTTGCCATTTCCGGACGCGCAGCAGTTGGTGATGGTGTGGGAAACGGATCGCAATGGTGAGCGAAATAACGTGGGCTATCCGACCTTCAATGACTGGCGCGCGCAAAACCGCTCGTTTGAAGCGATGTCGGCTTTGGCCGATTGGAACCCAACTCTCGTCAATTCCGGCGAACCCCAAGCTCTGGTCGGCGCGCGTGTCAGCGCGGATTTCTTTCGCGTGCTCAGCGTCAAACCAATCTATGGCCGGGACTTCGTTGCCGATGATGACCGGCCGGATGCCGCGCGGGTTGTGATCATTAGTTACGGTCTCTGGCAGCGGAGCTTCAACCTTGACCGCTCTCTGATTGGGAAGACGATTCATCTTAGCGGCATCGAGCGCACCGTGATTGGGATCATGCCGCCCGATTTTCAACCGCTGCTGAGTCCTAATAACAAGCGAGTAGATGTCTGGCGTCCACTCGCATACGCGGGAGAACAGCCGCCGGCGTGTCGTACTTGTAGGCATCTACGCAGTGTCGGCCGCATTCGTTCAGGCGTCACGAGGGCCCAGGCGCAGGCGGAACTCGCGACGATTCAGCAAAGATTAGTGGGCGATCACCCTGCGGAATATTCGGCAAATGGGGTCGCGCTCCAGCCGCTGCAAGAACAATTCTCCGGGCAGGCCGGTCCGATCCTCTATGTGCTGCTGGGCGCAGTGGGATTCGTAATGCTCATCGCGTGCGCGAACGTCGCGAACCTGATGCTGGCGCGGACGGCGTCGCGGCGAAAGGAATTTGTTCTGCGCCGCGCGCTGGGTGCCGGACGCGGACGCATTCTCGCCCAGGTCTTAACGGAAAGCATGCTGCTCGCGTTCGCCGGCGGCGTCCTGGGAATCGTGCTGGCGATGTTCGGTACAAGTTGGCTGGTCTCCCTGGCGCCCAGCGAGATCCCGCGAATCGAACAGGCGCAGATCAGTCCGGTGGTGCTCCTTTTCGCGCTGGGACTGTCAGTGCTTACCAGCGTGCTGTTTGGCTTATGGCCGGCGATAACGGCTGGCCGTACTGATCTACAAACTGAATTAAAGCAGGGAAGCCGCACGAGCGGAGGTGTTTCAGATCGTTGGCTTCGCAACGCGCTCGTCATCACTGATGTCGCGCTGGCAATGGTTCTGCTCGCCGGCGCCGGCCTGATGCTGAGGAGCATGGCGCACCTGCTGAATGTTCCGTCAGGAATGGCTCCCGATAATGTGCTCACAATGAAGTTGTCGTTGTTTGGTCCGGAGTACGGTGGCGACGATGGCAACGCGCGCATCCTCGCAACCTATCGACAGGCGCTTGAGCGCGTCGGCTCGCTTCCTGGCGTGAGTTCGGCCGGCGCCGTCAGTCAGCTTCCGCTCAGTGGCGACTTCGATATGTACGGGGTGCAAATCAAAGACAAGCCGGTGGCAAATCCGGAGGATGCGCCCAGCGCCTTCCGTTATGGGGTCACGCCCGGGTACATCGAGTCGTTGGGAATTCCGCTTCAGCGCGGCCGGACTATCACACCGCAGGATGACGAGAAGAGTCAGCCGGTAGTCCTCGTCAATGAAATGTTCGTGGCGCGGAACTGGCCGGGCGAAGATGCGCTCGGCAAGCAGGTGCGCGTCGGCGGTCCAAAGAGACCCTGGCGCACGGTCGTCGGAGTTGTTGGCAATGTACGTCACGAGGGACTGGACCAGCCGCAGAAAATGCAGCTCTATGTGCCGGAAGCTCAGTGGCCGGATCCCGATTCGGACATGGTCATGACGATTCGCGCGCAAGGTGATCCGTCGGCGATTGCCGGAGCCGCTCGCGAAGCCATCTGGTCGGTCAATCGAAACGTGCGCATCACCGACGTCGCCGGCATGGACAGAGTCATCGGTTCTTCGCTGGCACAGCGTCGTTTTCCTTTAATGCTGCTCGCGATGTTTGCCCTGGCCGCCATCCTGCTCGCCGCGCTGGGCCTCTACGGACTGATGGCTTATGCGGTGACGCAACGAACGGTGGAGATTGGTGTGCGCATGGCGCTGGGCGCGCGACCGCGTCAGGTTTTGGACCTCGTGCTGCGTCAGGGGTTTTACCTGATCGCGATCGGCATCGCTCTGGGTTTGGCAGGTGCGCTGGCGCTGCGCACCGTGATCGCCAGTTTTCTTTTTGAGGTAAAGCCAACCGATCCGTTGACGCTGATTTCGGTCGCGCTTTTGCTGATCGTCGTGGCCCTAATAGCGTGCTATATCCCGGCGCGCCGCGCGACCAAAGTCGATCCATTAGTGGCACTACGGTACGAGTGAAGAAGGACAAGTACAGGCGACATGAACGAGCCGTCACTTCACGACACTTCTTATCCGAGCCGCGGCTTTATTAGACGAGCCGCGTCTTCACCGGTCGCTCTTTTTCTGGGGGCGCTGGCCATCGGTGTCAGCTCCGTGGCTTTCATGTTCATCCACAGCGCGCAAGTGACGTCTCTTTCGGTGGCGCGACCTGACGGGCAACTTCTGTTTAGCAGTGACGAAGAAAACACTACCGGAAAGCCTCGGGTCGCGCCGTCCGAGTACCAGGCTTCTGACCGTCACAAACCACGCCGGCCATCCATGTGCAATGCTCGGAGGAAAGAAAAGGCCCGCGCGAAATCGGCCGCGCTAACGGCGCGGATTCAAGGCTCGATCGCTCAGCGAGTACCAGGCGCTAAATCCCAGGCACGTAAAGGAAACGGCTATGGACAATCTAATAAAAGACATCCGCTTTGCGCTGCGCAGTCTGTTGCGGCGTCCCGGCTTCACCGCAATCGCGCTCCTGACGCTGGCGTTGGGAATCGGGATCAATGCGGCTCTATTCTCGGTTGTTAATGGCGTGCTGCTTAATCCGCTTCCTTTTCCCCAACCCGACCAGTTGGTGGTGATGGATCAGAGCAAGCCGAACTTCGAGACCGGAGCCATTCCTTATCCGAATTTTTTGGATTTGCGCAAAGAGAACCAAACCTTCGCGGCGATGACGATCTTACGCAGCGCGGCGTTCAGCTTGATCGGCAGCGGAGAACCGGAGCGCGTTAACGGACGATATGTGTCGGCGGATTTCTGCAACGTGGTCGGTATTAGCCCGGTCGTAGGACGCGGCTTTCTTCCACATGAAGATGAGCCCGGGGTCACCGCGACAGTTCTGATTAGTCACGATCTTTGGCAGCGCAAGTTCGCCGGGGATCGCAACCTGGTTTCACGAACGATCACGCTGGACGACAAGCAGTATTACGTGATTGGCGTGATGCCGGCTGACTTTCGATTCTTCCAGACCGGCGACGTCTTTGTGCCCATCGGCCAGTTGGATGCTCCCGCGCTCAAGCGTCGCGGCGCGGGGATGGGCCTGCATGGACTTGGGCGCTTGAAGCCGGGCGTTACCGTGGCACAGGCAAAAGCAGATCTGAATCGCATCTATCAAAACCTCGCGGTTACCTATCCCGGAAGCAACAAAGGCAACAGCGCCTATGTCGCGCCCCTCAAGCAAAGAGTCGTCGGTGAAATTGGCCCAACGCTCTGGATGCTGCTGGGCGCGGTCGGATTTGTGTTGCTGATTGCCTGCGTCAACGTCGGCAATTTGATGCTGGCGCGCGCCTCGGGACGCTCGCGTGAATTTGCGATTCGTGCGGCATTGGGCGCGAGTTGGTGGCGATTAGTTCGCCAATCTTTAACAGAGAGCCTGTTGCTGTCGTTGGGCGGCGGCGCGCTCGGTTTGTTCGTGGCGTACTGGTCGACTCATGCCGCGCTGAGTTTGCTGCCCACGACCCTGCCGCGGGCACAGGAAGTGAAAGTCGATTATCGCGTCCTGCTCTTCGCGATCGGTCTTTCTTTATTGAGTGGCATTCTGGCGGGAATCGCGCCCGCCTTGCGCAATTCGCGGTTTGCGGGAGACCTGAAAGAAAGCGGCCGCGGCAATATCGGCACGCGCAGTCGCGCGCAGGCAGCTTTAGTTACGGTCGAGGTCGCGCTTGCAGTCGTCCTGCTTATTGGCGGCGGTCTCATGATTCGCAGTATGCGAGCTCTTTGGAATATCGACCCCGGCTTTCGCAGTGACGATCTGCTTACCTTTGGATTGAGCCTCGCTCCTTCCGCGAGAAACGAAAAACCGGAAGCCATTCGCGCCAAACTTCGACAGCTTAGCGATCAGCTCAATTCAACACCCGGCGTGCAGGCAGCTTCCTTTCAGACCGGGGCGTTTCCGTTGTTGGATGAGAACGACACGCTGTTTTGGATTGAGGGTGAGCCGAAGCCGGCTACCGGAAGCGACATGCATGCGACGCTGGTCTCGGCGGTGGAGCCCACTTATCTAACGGCAATGGGTATTCCGTTAAAGCAAGGAAGATTCTTTGACAACCATGACGATGAACTAGGCCAACAAGTAATCGTTGTTGACGACGTCTTTGCCAATAAGTTTTTCCCGAACGGAAACGCAATTGGAAAACGAATCTATCAGGGAGACGTCGACCCGCAAACCATTATCGGCGTGGTTGGTCACGTCAAAAGCTGGGGGCTGGATTCTGACGACTCACAGTCGTTGCGCGCTCAGATGTACGAGCCATTGCGCCAGTTTCCTGATAATGCGATGCCTGGATTTGCAGCGGGCTTGCGCGTCGCGCTGCGCGGCGCCGGTTCCCCCCAACAATTCGATGCTATCCGCTCGTTGGTCAAGAGTCTGGATGGGCAGAACCTGGTCTACAACGCCAAGACCATGAATGAGTCCATTTCAGCATCTCTGTCACGCCGCCGCTTTGCGATGGTACTGCTTGACTCGTTTGCGGCACTGGCCCTGCTCATGGCGAGTCTCGGGCTCTATGGCGTGATTTCTTATCTGGTTGAACGACGCACGCAGGAATTGGGAATTCGGATCGCGCTCGGCGCGCAAAGTTGGAGCGTGCTCCGTCTGGTTCTGACTGACGCTTTCAAGATGGCGGGGATTGGAGTCGGGGTCGGATTACTTGCCGCACTTGGATTGACGCGGCTGTTGACCGGCTTGCTATATGGCGTGAGCACCACTGACCCGGTTACGTTCATCATGATTGCGTTGCTCTTAATCGTGGTCGCGGCGTTGGCGAGTTATCTGCCCGCCCTGCGCGCCACCAGAGTCGATCCATTAGTAGCTTTAAGATATGAATGAGGTAAAGAACCATGGGGACGTTTTTACAGGATATTCGATACGGTCTGCGGATGCTCGTCAAATCACCGAGCATCAGCATCGTGGCGACGATTGCGCTGGCGCTCGGCATTGGCGCGAACACGGCGATTTTCAGCGTGGTGAATGCAGTGTTGCTGCGGCCGCTGCCGTTTCCAGACTCTGATTCATTAATGTCGGTTTTTGTAACCGATTCAGTTCGCGGCGGAGTGCGCGGCTCTTATTCATATCCGGATTTCTTCGACCTCCGCGATCAGAATCATGTGTTTGAGCATGTTGCTGCCTATCACGACAACGATTTTACGCTGACCGGCCAGGGACAGCCGGTGATGATTCATGGCGCGATGGCCAACGCCGATCTTTTTCCAGTGCTGGGCGTGAAGCCGATGTTGGGACGCACGCCGACACCGGCTGAAGACAAGCTTACGGAAACGGGACGCGTCGTCGTTTTAAGTGAACGTCTGTTCTCGAGCCGGTTCAATTCGGACGCGGGCGTTCTTAATAAGACGATCACGCTTGACGGGCACAGCTTCACGATCATCGGCGTTATGCCGAAGGGCTTTGAATTTCCAATTCAGAACGATCCGCTCGATCTATGGACCACGATTGCCGATGACGCTGCCGGTGAAGAGCCCATCACGGAGCAGCGCGGGGCGCATTTTCTGCGCGTAATTGCGAGGCTCAAGCCGGGCGTTTCCCAGACACAGGCGCAGGCTGAGGCCGATACGATTGGGGCGCGACTCGCGCAACAATATCCCGACACAAATACCAGCAAGGGAATTCGGGTTGAACCAACCCTGGCGGCGCTGGTGGGTAACGTGCGGCCGGCGCTGCTGATTCTGCTCGGCGCGGTTGCCTGCGTGTTGTTGATTGCGTGTGCCAATGTCGCGAACCTTCTGCTGGCGCGCGCGATGACGCGACATCGAGAGATGGCCCTGAGATCGGCGCTCGGCGCCAGTCGCCTCCGGGTCGTGCGGCAATTGCTGACCGAAAGCGTTCTGCTTTCTTTCGCCGGCGGCGTGCTGGGACTCGTGCTGGCGATCTGGTGGTCAGACTTACTGATCGCGCTCGGCAAGAAGGACATTCCGCGGGCAATTCAGGTTGGCTTGGATTGGCGCGTCCTGGGCTTCACGCTGGGCGTGACTCTGCTGACGGGTCTCGTCTTTGGACTAGTGCCGGCGCTGCATCTGTCCAAGACAGATTTGAATGACGCCTTGAAAGAAGGACGCGGCGCGGGCGGCGGTGCGCGCAAAAATCACATTCGCGGCGTGCTCGTCGTCGCCGAACTCGCCATTGCGGTCGTGCTGCTGGTCAGCGCTGGATTGTTGATACAGAGTTTTTGGCGGCTGCAACACGTCAACTCAGGTTTGCACGCGCAGAACGTTCTGACCTTCAGCGTAGCAGTTCCCGCAGTACGTTATCCCGCTGAGAAGCAGGCGCATTTTTTCCGCGATCTGGCGACTCGCTTGCGGACCCTCCCCGGCGTGCAGTCTGCCAGCGCGGCAACCCCGCTTCCGTTAAGCGGCAGCCGCTTCGTCATCAGTTTTCAAATCGATGGAAAGAAGGTGGCGCCCAAAGACCAGCCATCGGCGGATCTATTCATGATCGAGCCCGATTATTTTCGGACGATGGGAATTCCGCTCTTGAAAGGCAGGGACTTAAATGAGCGTGACGTTCACGAGTCCGCGCCGGTGGTTATCATCAGCGAGGCGTTCGCGCGGCAATTCTTCCCGGGCGAGAATGCGGTTGGGAAACGCATTCAGCCGGGCCTCAGCACATGGGACAACGAAGATTCAAAGATGTCTGAGATCATTGGCGTCGTTGCCGATATTCGCAATCGCGCTCTCAACGCTGAGCCAAAACCGGTCTATTACCTGCCGCAGTCTCAGGTTCCTTTCAACGAATTGGCGCTGGTCGTCAAGACCAGCAACGATCCGCGTTCGCTGATTAGCAGCGCCACGCGCGAAGTGCAGGCTATGGATTCGGAAGTGCCGGTTTTCGGGGTCAAAACGATGGAAGAGTACGTTTCCTCGTCCGTCGCCGCACCGCGTTTCAATACGACGCTGCTGGCAATCTTTGCGAGCGTCGCACTGGTGCTTACGGTAATTGGTCTGTATGGCGTCATGAGTTACTCAGTCGCGCAACGCACGAACGAGATTGGAATTCGCATGGCGCTGGGCGCGCAGACTCGCGACGTGCTGGGTTTGATTGTGAAGGACGGCGCGAAGATTGTCGGTTTCGGGTTGTTACTCGGAATTGGCGGGGCGCTGGCATTGACGCGGCTGCTCGAGACGTTGCTGTTCGGCGTCACGACCCGCGATCCGTTGACGTTCGTGTTTATCGCAGGATTGCTCGCGCTGGTGGCCATGCTGGCGTGTTACATCCCGGCGTGGCGCGCGACGCGTGTCGATCCGCTGGAAGCGCTGCGTTGCGAGTAAGTTTGACTGATTCGTTAGAAAGAAGGTCCCGATGATTGCTGGCATATACCAAGACCTGCGTTACGCCGTGCGCATGCTGCGCAAGAACCCAACTTTCAGCATCGTCGTCATTGCGACGCTCGCGCTCGGAATCGGCGCGAACGCGGCGATGTTCTCGCTTACCGATCGGGTGCTGCTGCAAAGGTTGCCGGTGAGTAAGCCGGATCAGCTCACCATAATCTCGACGTTGGACCCGTCGGAGCCTCGTCCCGACCAGTCGTTCTCTTATCCGATGTATCTGGATCTGCGCGATCGCAATGATGTCTTCAGCGGCGTCGTGGCGCGCGGCGGCGTGCAGATGAACATCAGCTACGGCGATCAGACTGAGCGGGTTTCGGCGGAACTGGTAAGCGGGAATTATTTCGACGTAGTGGGCGTCCGGCCCTGGGCCGGACAATTGATGACGCAGAATGACGATGTCAATCCCGGTGCGCATCCGGTCGCGGTCATCAGCTACGGGTTCTGGCAAAAACGATTCGGGGGCGATCCAGCGATCGTCGGAAAGACCATGCTCGCGAATGAGCATCCACTGACCGTGCTCGGCGTGACGCCGCCGGGTTTCTATGGGCTTCACCTGGCCAGCGCGCCGGACGTTTGGGTGCCGCTGATGATGACGCCGGTCTTCAACCCACTGCCGCCGACGCGTCTGAACAGTCGACGACATCAATGGCTGAGCCTAATGGCGCGGCGGAAGGAGGGAATCTCAGTCGAACGCGCACAGGCATCGTTGGCGGTGCTTTATCACCAGATTCGCGAGTCTGATCTAACGCAATTGAAGAACCCGCTGAGCGGACGCGATAAGGAACGTTTCCTCGCTCGCCAGATCTTACTTTCAGATGGCGGCCAGGGCTTCCAGGATTTGCAGCGTCAGATGCGCGCGTCCTTGCTGACGCTGTTCGGCGCCACCTGCATCGTGCTGTTAATTCTCTGTGCCAACCTGGCTAATCTCATGATGGCGAGGGCCACGGTGCGTGCGCCTGAGATGGCGGTACGGCTCGCGTTGGGCGCGGGGCGATTGCGTCTCTTGCGCCAATGGTTAACCGAAGGCTTGTTGCTTTCTTTGTTGGGTGGAGCGGCTGGTCTTTTCGTCGCGCTGTGGATCAAGACAGGCTTGATGATGGTGATTCCGGCGACCGTCAACACCAATCTTAATCAGCCATTCGGTGTGCGCTTTGCCGCTTTTGTGATGCTGGTATCGCTGGTCGTTGGCTTGCTGTTTAGTTTGGCCCCGGCGATCCAGGCGTCCCGCAGTGCCTCGACGCCATCACTCCATTTAGAGTCGCGCAGCTTCACCAGCGCCGGAAAGTTGTTAAGTCTTCGCAGTGGTTTGATTCTGCTGCAAGTTGCCCTTTCGTTGCCGCTACTGATTGGCGCCCTGCTGCTGCTGCGCAGTCTGCACAACCTGCGTGGAGTTGATACCGGATTCGGCAGAGACAATGTTTTATTGGCCAGCGTCAATCCAACCCTAAACGGATACGTACCTGAAAAGACCAGACTATTTTTCGATGAATTATTGACGCGGACTCGCGCGCTGCCTGGGGTGACGGCGGCCAGCGTGGCCAGTGATTCTCCGTTGTCGGGAGGTTGGGACCGGAACGGCGTCGTAGTCGAGGGCTACACACCCGGCCCGGAAGAGAAGATGAGTGTCGACATGCACTATATCTCGCCGGACTATTTCCGGACCCTCGACATACCGTTTACCGGCGGTCGTGATTTTACGCGGCAGGACACAATCGGCAGTCCGCAGGTCGTCATCATCAATGAAATGATGGCCCGCCACTTTTTTGGAAACACCAATCCGATCGGCAAACGCATTGGTCTCGATAAAATTCCCGACCGGACCATTGTCGGAGTTGTGAAAGACGCGAAATACGTCGACCTGCGCCAACCCATGCGTAGTCATTTTTATTCGCCAATTATGCAGGAGCCGAACCTGTTCGGGATGGTGTTGCAGGCAAAGACCACGGGCAGCCCCGAATCGATCATCAGCGCGGTGCGAAATCAGGTTCGGGAGATGGATCCGCACGTGCCGATGTACGAGGTCATGACTCTGGCCGGAGAAATCGATCAGTCATTAATACAGGACCGGCTGCTGACCTGGCTGACCACGTCGTTTGGATTGTTGGCGACCATCCTGGTAGTGCTGGGACTCTATGGCGTGTTGACCTTTTCGGTGGCCCGGCGGACCCGCGAGATTGGTATTCGCGTCGCGCTCGGCGCCCAGCGGCGGGACGTGTTTCTCATGGTGATGAAGCACGGCATCATCCTGATTTTGTGCGGCACCGTCATCGGGACATTAGCTTCGATTGCCCTATCAAGATTCATCAGCGGTCTGTTGTTTGGTATCTCACCTACAAATGCGTTCACCTTCGCCGCTGCCGGCGTCGGTTTGGTTTTAGTCGCGATGCTGGCGTGTTACTTGCCGGCCAGGCGAGCGACCAGGGTGAACCCGCTTGAAGCACTGAGATACGAATGATCTTTTCGGGAAGGTCGTGGCGATCGCGCCGGACACCGACACGGCGGAGGAACAATGGACACACTATTCAAAGACATACGTTTCGGGATTCGCAGCCTGTTGTCGCGGCCGGCCTTTGCGGCTATCGCAGTCCTCACTCTGGCGCTGGGCATTGGCGCGAACACCGCGATCTTCAGTGTCATTAATGCGGTACTTTTGCGGCCGCTCAGCTATGAGCAACCGGATCGTCTGGTGACTTTCCGATCGAACCAGTCGGCGCCTGATTTGGCTGACGTGGCTGCCGCGAGCAAGACGTTTACCAAAATCGGCGGCGAAGTGCTCTCACCTTTGGCCTACACCGCCGGCTCCGAACCAGTGCAAATTCAAGTGGGTCAAGTGACCGGCGCGTACTTCGAGACGTTGGGTGTCAAACCATCCCGAGGCCGTTACCTAACGAGCGATGATGACCGGACCGGCGGTCCTTTTGTGGTGGTGCTCAGCCACGCCTTGTGGCAACGGCAGTTCGGTGGCGACCAGAACATTCTTGGCAAAACCATTCCGTTGAGCGGGAATCCGTATACGGTGATCGGCGTTATGCCGGCAGGCTTCAAGTCGCCGCGTGAGAATTCCGAAGCGTGGACGCCGGTGCACATTTCGAACCCGGTGGCCGCGAATTTTCGCGGCGTTCACTTCTTGAGAACCTACGGGCGGCTGGCTCCGGGAGTTACGCTGCCGCAAGCCAGCGCCGAGATGCGTATCATCGACGCACAACTCGCACAGCAATATCCTTCTGACAACAAGAATCGAACGACGACGCTAATCGCCTTGCAGGAACGGATTGTCGGGGAATCACGAAGCGCATTGCTCATTCTATTCGCGGCGGTGAGCCTGGTACTGCTAATCGCATGTGCCAACTTCGCGAACCTGCTGCTCGCGCGCGGTGCTGAGCGCGGACGCGAAATCGTAATTCGCACGGCATTGGGTGCCGGTCGTTGGCGAATTGTCCGGCAGCTCCTGACGGAAAGCATTTTGATTGCTCTGGCCGGAGGAGTCATCGGCGTCGTCATTGCCTGGTGGGGCATCAATCTTCTGATCGCGCTTAAACCGGACAATCTTCCGCGCCTCGATGAGATCGGCGTAGACCTGCGGGTCTTCGGTTTCACCCTCGGTGTTTCGCTGCTGACTGGATTGATCTTCGGATTGTTGCCGGCGTGGACCGCGTCGCGCGCCGCAGTTACTTCGGGCTTGAAGGAAGGCGCCCGGGGCGCGAGTGCTTCTCGCTCACAGCAAAGACTGCGCAATGCTTTTGTCGTAGCTGAGCTGGCGGTTGCCCTCGTCTTGCTGGTGGGCGCGGGCTTGCTGGTGAAGACGTTCTGGAAATTGCGAAACGTCGATCCGGGATTCAACCCGGCCCATCTGCTCACGATGCGGGTCGAGTTGCCTGAAACTCGCTACGCTGCGGTTGACCCACAGACGCGCTTTCGCACTCAGGCCCTGGCTAACATCAATTCGCTGCCGGGCACGCAAGCGGCCATGGTTAGTGAATTACCTTTGAGCGGCGATTCGCTCGATCACGATTTCCTGATCGAGGGCCGCCCGCCAATCGCCCCTGGCGATGAGCCAAGTCTCGAGACGCGCAGCATCATGGGCGATTATTTTCACGTGATGCAGATCCCGCTGAAGCAAGGCCGGGATTTTCAACCACACGATTTTGATGACCACGCTCCTGCGGTTGGTATTGTTAACGATTCGATGGTGAGGCAGTACTTTCCCAACGAGAACCCGCTCGGAAAGCGAGTGAGGTGGGCGCGCGATCCAGCCGTGCATTGGATCGAAATCGTCGGCGTCGTCGGAGACGTAAAGCATTTTGGTCTCGATCTTCCCGAGCAGGCGGCGCTCTACTCGCCGTACACGCAGATCAATCCCTGGAAGCGCTGGATGTCGTTTGCAGTTCATACGCAAAGCGATCCGGCGGCGATGACGCAAGTTGTGAAAGATCAGATTTGGAAAGTTGATCCGCAACTTCCTATCACCCGGCTGCAGACGATGGACGACGTAGCGGCTACTTCCTTCGCTGCGCGCCGCTTCAACATGCTCTTGCTGACACTGTTTGCGGGCCTGGCGCTCATACTCGCCGCGGTTGGGGTTTACGGCGTGATGTCTTATGCGGTAACTCAACGCACGCACGAAATAGGAATTCGCATGGCGCTCGGCGCCCAGGTCGGAAATGTGATGAGGTTGGTGATGAAGGGCGGGCTGACGATCGCAATCATTGGGGTAACGATCGGACTCGGAGGGGCCTTTGCGCTCACGCGTCTGATGCGCACGCTGCTGTTTGCGGTCGAGCCAACCGACAAAGCAACCTTTGCCGCGGTTTCAGCATGCCTGCTCTTGATCGCACTCGCGGCTTGTTACATCCCCGCCCGCCGCGCGACCAAAGTCGATCCATTAAAGGCATTGCGCTACGAATAAGGAGGGGACGACGAACGATGGCAACATTATTTCAGGATCTTCGTTATGGCGCGCGGATGTTACTCAAAACTCCCGCGATTACTTTCATCGTCATTCTGGCTTTGGCGCTGGGGATCGGCGCGAACACGGCAATCTTCAGCGTGTTGAATGCCGTAGTGCTACGGCCGTTGCCCTTCGAGCAACCTGATCAATTACTCTTCCTGAATGAACGCAGCCAGGTGCTGGACGAGATGTCGATCTCGTATCCGAATTTCACTGACTGGCGCAATCAAAACCATGTCTTTGAGAAAATTGGCGTTTACAATCGCAGCAGCTACAACCTGACCGGTAACGGCGAGGCTGAGCGAATTCTGACGGCTCAATGTTCGGCTGATTTGTTTGCTGCGCTGCGAGCCAAGCCTCTAATCGGGAGAGTCTTCACCAATGACGAGGACAAACCAGGCGCCGTTCCCGTCGCGGTGCTGAGCTATGCGCTGTGGCAGCGTCGTTTCGGCGGCCAGGCGAGCATCCTCAACCAGACATTAACTTTCAACGGCAAAGGCTACACCGTGATCGGCGTGATGCCGTCCGAATATGCATTCCCCACGCGCGTCGAGATGTGGGTCCCGGTAGGGCCGCTGTCAGATGATCCTAACTGGCAGCAGCGTGGAAATCATCCTGGATTGTATGGCGTGGGCCGGTTGAAGCCGGGCGTCACCCCGGAGCAGGCCCAGGCTGACATGAATAACATTGCCGCAAACCTCGGTAAGCAATATCCCGATTCAAATTCCAATACGAGCGTTCGCATCAGGACCATGATGGAAGTGCTGGTCGGGGACACGGTGAAGCAGACGCTATGGATTCTGTTTGGCGCAGTCGGATTTGTGCTGTTGATTGCCTGCGCCAACATCGCCAACCTTCTATTGGCGCGGGCCACCGGCCGGCGCAAAGAGATGGCCATTCGCGCGGCGATGGGCGCCAGCCGTTGGCGCATCGCGCGACAACTTCTTACCGAGAGCGTCTTGCTGGCCCTAATCGGCGGCGGCCTCGGACTAATCGTGGCCCGGATAACAATCAAGTTCATTCTTTACATTAGTCCGACCGCGATTCCGCGTTCACGTGAAATCGGTCTCGACTGGCGCGTGCTCGCGTTCACCGTGGGCGTATCTGTACTGACAGGAATCCTGTTCGGACTGGTTCCGGCTCTTCAGGGAGGCGAGGTCGACGTGCACGAGACCTTGAAAGAATCCGGTCGCGGCACCTCAGCTAAACACTGGCTGCGCAGTTCGCTCGTGATTGTCGAAGTAGCCACGACGATGGTTTTGTTAATCGGCGCGGGCCTGATGATTCGCAGTTTCTACCGATTGCAGAATGTGAATCCGGGTTTCTCGTATGAAAACCTCACCAGTTTCACCGTGGCCCTACCCGGGCGCAAATACCCGGAGCTTGAACAACGGAGCCAGTTCTTCAATCGCCTGGTCGAAAACATGCGGACGCTGCCGGGCGTGCAATCGGCCGCCGCGGCGTCGGGCCTGCCGCTCGGCAATAACGGCTGGCAGACATCGTTCGTCGTGGACGGCCGGCCCAAGCCGCCGCCGGGCGATACGCCATTGATGGAAGCATGTACGGTGACGCCCGATTATTTTCGCGCGATGAACATCCCACTCTTGCGCGGGCGTTATTTCACCGAGCGTGACGATCGATCGTTTATCGCCGGTAAGGACTTCAGCAAGATGAACGAAGGCGAGCGATTAGTCTCCGGAACCAATGTCATCATTATCGATGAGCAGTTCGCGAAACGGTATTGGCCGAACGAGGAAGCAGTCGGTAAACGAATCAGGTTCGGATCTGATGATAAAGCGCAATTGCTTGAAGTGATCGGCGTGGTTGGCCGGGTAAAGATGGAAGGACTCGATAATGACTCGAACCGGGTGCAGGGCTATTTTTCCTCTTCGCAGGTTCCGTTTCAGTCGATGGCGATAATAGTTAAAGGTCAGAGCGAGCCTAATCAACTGATTGCGTCAGCGCGTAATCAGGTGAAGGCGCTCGATCCCGATCAGCCAATCTACAACATTCGCACGATGGACGAGATTCGCGGCGAGTCAACCGCGCCGCAGCGTCTGAATCTAACGCTGCTGAGCATTTTTGCCGGCATCGCGTTCGTGCTGGCCATCGTCGGCATCTACGGCGTCATGTCTTATGCCGTCACGCAACGAACGCACGAAATCGGCATTCGCATGGCTATCGGCGCGCAGCCGCGCGATGTCTTCAGAATGATCCTGGGGCAGGGAATGATGCTTACCATCATCGGGATGGCGGCGGGACTGCTGGGAGCGTTTGCGCTTACGCGTCTGATGGCGACCATGCTCTTTAGCGTGCGGCCCACCGACCCCCTGACGTTCGGCGGAGTAGCGCTGTTACTGTTCGCCATTGCGCTCATCGCCTGTTACATTCCGGGCAGACGCGCAACCAAAGTCGATCCGGTAAACTCGCTGAGATATGAATGATTAATGCAGGGCGGGATCACCGCGGCCCCGTGTCAGAACCGGGAGCGGTAGCGACCGGATCAACGAGTTCAATTATTAGCCAGAGGAATTTCTTTATCCCGTCGCTACCGCTCC
>JBIOZK010000008.1:0-7233 GCA_044870975.1 Pyrinomonadaceae bacterium | reverse complement strand
GCGACCGGATCAAGTGAATCTTTAGATGAACCCAACTCTTGCTTTTAGAGTACGTCTCGATCCGGTCGCTACCGCTCCCGGTTCTGACACTTAGGTTATTTAAATTCAAACGACTTCAAGTAATCGTTGAAAGACTGGTCCCAACGCGCGATTGTCTTCGCCGGCCCGGCCAGCTTCACGAAGTAATTTCCTTTCGGCGTCTCAATCACGGCCGCGCGCAGACGATAGTTATCGTCGTTATGAAACGTCTGGCTGCCGGGCGCCATCTCGGCCGTATAAGTCCCAACGACATCGACCGTGGTCACTTTCAATCCGTTGACGGTCATCGTCTCGGTTTTGGCTTTTGATTTTGAATCGCTGCCGTCAGACTGCTTCATCTGACCAATCCAACGATCGATGTTTGCCTGCGGTGTGCCGCCCTGGTTAGCGCCAAAGTAATAAAGCACGAGTGACGCGTCGTCCTTGTCGCCTTCGGCCCTGGGCAGCTTGTACTGCGCCACGCGCATGGTCGACGCGGCCTTCTCCGGCGTCCAGCCATCGGGGGCTTTGAATTTCACTTCTCCGGCGGCGTTTTGAGTTGGGGTGGCGGGTTGATTGGAAATCGCGGTCGCGCTCTTGTTGCTGCAAGCCCAGCACACAAAGATCGCGCACAGTAAAGCAGTCGAGCCGATAAATTTTGTTCTCATGATGATGCCTCGCGCGTGAGACTCTACACCGTCAAGTTCGCACGAGGCAACATCGTCAAGCTAATCCTCCGCTCTAGACGCCGCCGCCGTGAGCCGCCTGCGCGCGTCGTTGCATCTCTTCAATTGAGATGTCTTCCTTATGGGTCGCCAGGTGCCACCGGTGACCAAATGGATCGATCACAGTTCCCATTCGATCGCCATAGAACTTGTCCTGCAGAGCCTCTTTCACGATCGCGCCGGCGTCAACGGCCTGCTTGAAAACCGTATCGACGTCGTCAACATAAATCATCAGGCTGACTGGCGAGCCGCCAAGTGACTGCGGCCCTTTGTAACCCATGTCCGGATATTCATCGGCCAGCATGATCGGCGAATCACCCACTTTAATTTCGGCGTGGCC
This sequence comes from Pyrinomonadaceae bacterium, assembly GCA_044870975.1. Taxonomy (GTDB): domain Bacteria; phylum Acidobacteriota; class Blastocatellia; order Pyrinomonadales; family Pyrinomonadaceae; genus UBA11740. Next base: position 6,150 of record JBIOZK010000008.1, on the reverse strand, counting down.
GACCTTGCCGTCGGGCGCCGGGAAGCGAAACAGCTCGACGGCGCCGAATGCTTTCTGATAGAACTCAATCGCGTCTGCACAACCGCGCACGATTAGATAAGGCGTGACTGAGTGATAGCCCTCTGGAACTGATTTGACTGACATTTCTGTCTCCTCTCAATTTGTGTCAGAACCGGGAGCGATATCGGAGCGCGGGCATCTTCCCGCCGAACGTTGGCAGCACGGTTGGATGGTTTCGCGCTTCGCGCTCATGCGGGCAAGGATGCCCGCGCTCCACTCACTTTCCGGTAAACAGGGTCGTCTCATCGACAAAGCATAGTCCATTTCCCCAGGGGTCTTCGACATAGAAAGATAATTCTCCCCAGGGCCGCTTCACGATTTCGCCCGCTTGCTGATCGTGATACCGGTCTTTGCAGAGGCACTTCAAAGCCTTGGCGCGCTCGAATATTTCGTCGAGGTTATTTACTGCGAAGTAAATGTAATCAGGCGTTGGCTCCGGCTTCTCGCCGGCGCCCTTCGTCACGTCAACCAGCGCCAGAATCATCGGCCCGCAGTTGAAGTAATGACGCGAGCCGCGTGGAACCGGGATACCCGGATCGTCGAGCAATTTCGAATAAAACGCTCCGGCTGCTTCAAGATCGCCAACCTGCAATGCTATGCGGAACATTCTGGGTGCGCCCATAGTTTTCCTTTCTGCCTCTGCCGGCGGTTCACCGGCGGTTTGCACTTGCGATGCGATGTACCAAACGTTATCGAACGGATCCTGAATCGATCCCATGCGCGCGCCGTGCGGTTGCAATGCCGGTGCGCTTTTCGCGATTACACCCTCAGCCTTGATCGCGCGCGCATACCAGGCGTCGACGTCATCAACATACATCATGAACACGGAAGGCATCGGCTGCCATTGACCGTGCGCTTCACCCATTTCGATTACTGAAGTCCCGACCTGGATCGAGGCGTGCCGAATGACGCCGTCCGGCGAGCGATGCACCGAGCGCTCCTCAGCTCCGAATGCGCCTTTCAGGAAGTCGATCATTTTCGGCGCCCCGATTACCTGCACCGACGGCATTAGGTTGGGCGCACCAGCCGGAACAAACGACTCGCCCTGGTGCGTCGCGACAAACCATTGATTGCCACCCGGATCGCGAAATCCACATTCGCGATCACCGTACGGTTGGTCAACCGGAGCAGACACGTCCGTCGCCCCGGCTTGAACAGCGTTCGCGTAGACCGCATCGACATCGTCAACGTACAGGTGAATATAGGCCGGCAGTGGCGTGCCCTTCCATTGCGATCCTTTTCCACCGCCGCCGACCATGATCATCGAACCGCCGATGTTGTATTCAGCGTGGAATCCTCCCTGCGATCCCAGACCGTAAATTTGGCCCGTCACGCCAAAAGTTTGTTCGAGAAATTCGCCTTCGGCGTGCACGTCCGACACGATCAGATACGGCGTCACGGTGCGAAATCCCTCTCGCACTCCACTTGTTTTTGCCGGTGCTTCCTTCGTCGCGCTACTCATCTCTGCTTCTCCCTCAAGCTCTCTGTGTAAACGCACTTTGAAGTCCGTGCGCGGCAAATCGCGCAACTCGACCGCAATGCCAAGCAGTTCGGCAAGTTCGCCGTCGACATCAGCAGCCACAGCGCCGCCCGCCAACAGCATGGCTTCAATTGCCTGATCGAGTTGCTCTGTTAATTCGATTTCACTCATTACTTAATAGCGAGCTTCGCGCGCAGGTTTTGAAACGCACGAAACTGCAACTGCTTCACGGCACCTTCACTGCGTCCCAGCGCTGAAGCAATTTCATTGATCGATTTCTCTTCGGCAAAACGCATCCTCACTACTCGCCGTTGGTCTTCGGGCAGTTCATCAACCATGCGAATCACCCATGCCCGCCGCTCCGCATGCTCCAACTGGACCTGTTGCGATTCTGACGGAACCTCGCTCGATAAAAGCTCGGTCCTTTGTAACGACTCATCGTCTCTTAGGTTTTCCCTGGCATCACGTTTGGCGCGATCGGCGATCAGGTTCGAAGCAATCCGTAACAACCACGCGCCAAACGGCGCACCTGTCCATTTGAAGCGATCGATGTTGGCCAGCGCTTTGCGAAAGACCTCGCTGGTCAAATCTTCGGCCGTCGCGCGATTCCGTGAGCGTCGCGCGACATAGGCATACACCAATTCGAAGTATCTCTCGTACACGTCAGCAAAACGCGCGCGATCCTGCTGCGCCGCCTCAATTAAGCGCCGCTCGTGCGTCTCGTCTACCTTCCTGAGACTCGCTTTCTGTGCAGGTTCACTGCCCGCCATTGGCCTTCTAATCTATATAAACTGCCCCTCGAGCTAAAGGTTATGGCGCGTCAGGCTGGTTTTCGGTGGATAACGGCGCCAATTGATGGTTTACCTCTATGTAATTTGATGGAGAAGCCCTTCGTTTTCAGAAAGCTTGGTGTAGACTATTGTCTAAGCCCGAACATGCCATCGTAGTTGCCCGTGATGCTCGTCATATGAGTCGAGTGAAACTCTCTCAGTTTTCAGGAGATTAGTGTCCATGTTGTCGAAATACTTGCCCTTGGTTGTCGCTATTTGTGTCCTTTGTGCCGCTATCGGTCTGGTCACCTATCGTCCCGCTCCAGCGTCGGCGCAGAGCCGTGCTGAGGATGCGCCGTTCACGCTGTTCAATCCAGTCACCGAACAGGCCGGCACCGTTAATTTCAAGTTGTTTGCGGTCGGTGACGTTAGCAAGATCCAATCAGCGACCGGCTCAGATTCGCCGGCGGTGTCTTCGTCCTTGCGAATCAGTCAGGTGTACACACGTGGTGGCGAAGCAGGCGCAACCTACCAAAACGATTTTGTTGAGATCTTCAATGCCGGCAGCACCAATGTGGACCTGAATGGCTGGTCGCTGGTTGTCATCACTTTCGAAGGCTCAACCCAACAGGCCAAGGGCGCCAGCTTTAACCAAAGCTTTATCGTCGCGCCGGGAACGCACTTGCTCTTCAGATTTGCCGGCAATGGCAGCAACGGCCAGGTGCTGAACGGTGAATTTCCGATCATCACTGATACCAGTCTTGGCAGCACCAGCGGACAAATCATTCTGTTGTCACCGGGCCAGGGCGTTCCGTCCGGATGCCCGTCTCAAGCCACGGCCGCCGACTTCCTGGGTTACGGCGCCAGTACTTGCTCAGAAGGTTCGGCAGCTCCGGTTCCGGCGTCAAATAAATCGCTGACACGCATCAATGGCGGCTGTACCGATACGGACAATAACCTTAACGATTTTGCTCTGCTCGATCCAAATCCGCGGACGTTTTCATCAGCCGTGACTCCGTGCGGTTCGCTATCGTCTCCGACACCCACTGCAACGCCCACCGCGACTGCAACACCTACGGCGACTCCGACGGCAAGTCCGACGGCGACTGCGACTCCGGTGCCAGGTTCTACCGGCCTGCGCATCAGCCAAATTTACACACGCGGCGGTGAGGCAGGCGCGACTTTCCAGAACGATTTCGTTGAGATTTTTAATGCCGGCAGCAGCGCCGTCGACATTAATGGCTGGTCGATGGTCGTCAACACGTTCGAGGGTGCAACCAATCAGGCGATTGGCGCAACCTTTAACCAAAGCTTCTCAGTTCCGCCCGGAATGCATTTGCTCTTCAGGTTTCAGGGCAATGGCAGCAACGGCCAACCGGCTTCGGGTGATTTCCCCGTGACGAATATCAGTCTCGGCAGCACCAGCGGACAAATAATGCTACTCGGTCCCGGTCAGGGACTCCCATCTGGTTGTCCGGCGGGAACGAACTCCGTGGTCGATTTCGTGGGTTACGGATCAACTCAATGTTCCGAGGGTTCTCCGGCGCCGGTGCCGCCATCGAACAAATCGCTCACGCGAATCAATGGCGGTTGCACCGACACGAACAATAACTTCAACGACTTTGCTCTGCTTGATCCGAACCCGCGCGTCTTCTCATCGACATTGACGCCGTGCGGCTCGCAATCAACACCAACGCCAACGCCCAGTCCGACACCGACGGTCAGTCCGACTCCGACGGTCAGTCCGACACCAACACCTGGTCCCGGCACCGGCGGCTCAGGCTTGCGCATCAGCCAGCTCTACACCCGCGGGGGCGAAGCAGGGGCGACGTACCAGAATGACTTCATCGAAGTTTTCAACGCGAGTAGCTCAAACGTCGACCTCAACGGCTGGTCGTTAATCGTCGATACCTTCGAAGGATCAACGAACCAGGCCATTGGCGCTACTTTTAACCAAAGCTTTTCGATTGCGCCGGGCACGCACTTGCTGTTTCGATTCAACGGCAACGGCAGCAACGGTCAGGCGACACCGGGTGAATTTCCAATTACGAGTATCAGCCTCGGCAGCACCAGTGGAAAGATAATGCTACTGGCGCCGGGTCAGGGCGTACCTTCCGGCTGTCCATCGTCCAACGCTGTCGCCGATTTAGTCGGTTACGGCTCGTCAACCTGTTCTGAAGGAACGCCGGCGCCGGTGCCTCCGTCGAACCAGTCTCTGACGCGACTCAACAATGGTTGCACTGACACTAACAACAACTTCAATGATTTCGCGCTGCTAAATCCAAACCCGCGCACGCTCGCCTCGGCGTTTACGCCGTGCGGTGGCTCACAGCCCACGCCCACGCCGAGTCCGACGCCAACCGTGAGTCCGACGCCCACGCCGACTCCCGGAACGGGCAGTTCACGTCTGGTCATCAGCCAGATTTACGTCCGCGGCGGCGAAGCTGGCGCGACGTATAACAACGACTTTATCGAGGTCTTCAATGCGAGCAGTTCAAACGTGGATATCAACGGCTGGTCGTTAATCGTTGATACGTTTGAAGGCACCACGAACCAGGCCATCGGCGCTACTTTCAATCAATCGTTCTCCATTGCCCCGGGTACACATCTGCTGTTCCGATTCAACGGCAACGGCAGCAACGGCCAGGCGACGCCAGGTGAATTTCCGATCACCAGCATCAGCCTGGGCAGCACCAGCGGCAAGATAATGCTGTTGGCGCCCGGTCAGGGATTGCCGTCAGGCTGTCCGTCCTCCAGCGCAGTGGCCGATCTGGTCGGCTATGGCCCGAACGCTTGTGCGGAAGGATCGTCACCCTTGCCTCCGCCACCGTCGAACAAGTCTCTGCTGCGAATCAATGGCGGTTGCACTGATACGAACAACAACCTCAACGATTTTGTTGGCAGCGATCCGAACCCGCGAACTTTTTCATCGCCGTTAACTCCGTGCGGCTCGACGCCTCCGTCGGCGGCAAGCAACTTCAAATTCTCGGCAACCCAGTTCAATGTCGCCGAGAATGCCGGCAAGGCTACGATTACAGTTCAGCGAACCGGCGATGTCGCATCGGCCGCAACGGTTGATTATTCAACTTCGGACGGCACGGCGAGCGAGCGGAGCGACTATACGACCGCCCTGGGTACGCTGCGGTTCAACGCCGGCGAAACCCAGAAGACGTTCGACGTGCTGATCACCGATGACAGCCTGGCTGAGTCAAGCGAGATCATTACGCTCAGCCTGGGGAACGCGACCGGCAATGCCACCGTCGGCTCGCCCGGCTCGGCGCAACTTGTAATTGCCGACAATGGCGATTCAGGCACAGGAAATAACATCGACGACTCAACTGAATTCGTCACCGAGCATTACCATGATTTCCTGAACCGTACGCCGGATGCCTCCGGACTAGCTTTCTGGGTCAACAACATCGAATCCTGCGGCAGCGATTTGCAGTGCCGTCTGGTGAAACGCATCGATACCTCGGCCGCGTTCTTCCTTTCGATCGAGTTCCAGAAGACTGGATTTCTGGCCTATCGGCTGTACAAAGCATCACTGCCCGCCACCACGTCGCGGCCGCGCGGGTTCCCGCGTTATCGCGAGTTCGTGCGCGACAGTCAGGACATTGGTCGCGGCGTCGTCGTGGGCAATGCGGGTTACGAGCAGGTGCTGGAAGCGAACACGGTCGATTTCATTAATCGATTTGTCTCGCGCTCTGAGTTCCTGGCGAACTACCCGACGAGCCTGACCAATGCGCAATTCGTTGACAAGCTGGTCACCCAGAGCGGCATCTCAATCACCAGCGCGCAACGCGATTTCCTGATTACCGGTCTTAACAACGGGACGGAAAC
>JBIOZK010000007.1:0-20902 GCA_044870975.1 Pyrinomonadaceae bacterium | reverse complement strand
GAGTACCAAGCACGAGATCGTTATCGCGCGGATGGATCACGATGTCGTCAATGCGCACGCGCGGCAGACCGGACATAAATTCTTTGTAGGTCTTGCCGCCGTCCAGCGACACATACAGTCCGAATTCGGTTCCTACATACAGCAGGTCCTTGTTCTTCGGATCCTCGCGCACCACGTTAACGCTACCCCAGGCGGGCAGGTTGTTTGTGATGTTGGTAAACGTGGCGCCGTAATCGCGTGTGACATAGAGATACGGTTTCAGATCGTCGAACCGGTGGCCGTCAACCGAAACATAAGCGGTGCCGGCTTCGAAGCGTGACGGTTCAACCCGGGTGATGTGGTACAGCTCACCCGGTTTTTCGGCCAAAATCGGAATATTCTTCGAAACGTTCGTCCAATTCGTGCCGCCGTCCCGGCTCAGCTGCACATTACCGTCATCGGTGCCAACCCAAAGAATACCGGGCACCATCGGCGACTCGCCAATGGTAACGACGTAACCATAACTGGTATAGCCGTCATTCTTGGAAGCCATCGGTTCGGTGCCTTTGACTCCCATAATCGAGAATGTGTTGCGATCAAGGTGCTTCGTAAGATCCGCAGAGGCCATCCAGTGATCGCCGCGATCGAGCGACTTAAAGAATCGATCGCCACCCACGTACAACACGCTGGGGTTGTGCGGCGACATAATGATTGGTGTATTCCAATAGAACCGATAGGTTTCATTGGCAGGTGGCGGCGGAACTACGTTCGACGCACCACCACCAAAACCGCCGAATCCCTGAGCCGCGGCAAAGGCTGCGAGCGCGGCCTGCGGATCCTGCGGGCTGGCCTCGGGCGATGCTGCCGCCGTCGCGCCAGCGCCTTGACCGCCAGCACGACGACCTTGACCGCCGCCACCGCCGCCACCACCTCCACGGCGTTGCGGCACACCGCGCGGACGGATGTTCGTGTTGCGGCCGGTGCGCAGGTCAATGCGGGTCATGTTGCCGTTCTGCGATTCCGAGTAAATGATCATCGGATCGTTAGGATCGGCTTGCGTGTAGAATCCATCGCCGCCGCCGGTGCGGAACCAGTCAGCGTTGGTAATGCCCTGGTTGCTTCGCGTCTGGCTCGGGCCACCCCATGAACCGTTGTCCTGCAAACCGCCGTAGACGTAATACGGGCGCCGCATATCCACCGAGATTGCATAGAACTGGGTGGCTACAATGCCGGTGTTGACGAATTCCCAGGTGTCGCCCTGATCGTAGCTGACATCGAGCCCTCCATCATTTCCGATCATGATGTGCTTGCCGTTCTTAGGATCGATCCAGATGGCATGGTGATCGCTGTGGGCAATTCCCGGCTGCAGCGACTTGAACGTCTTGCCGCCATCAAGCGACCGGCTGAAGTTCAATCCGCCGACGAAAACATTTTCAGCATTCGAAGGATCGACGCGAATCTGGCTGTAATACATCGGCCGATTGTTTTCGGTACAGTTGTTGAGATTGAAGCAACTGGCCACCACCTTCCACGTCTTGCCGGCGTCGTCCGAACGCCAAACACCATGCTTCTTTGGATCCGGCGTGGGCGAACCGGCTGGAGTTGCGCCGGGAGTGGGCGTCGGAGTCGGAGTAGCGCCGCCGAAAGTTTGTTCCTCACCACCGGTGCCGGTGCTGGCCCCCACTTCGATCTGCGCGTAGATGACCCTGGGATTCGAGCGCGCGACATCAATTCCAATGCGGCCCAAGAGCCCTTCCGGAAAACCGCTGCCCTGAATTCGTGTCCAGGTTTTGCCGGCGTCCGTTGTCTTCCAAACAGCTGAACCCGGCCCACCGCCATTAAATCCCCATGAAGTGCGGCGACGCTGATACGACGCGGCGTAGAGCGTTTTGTTATCGACTGGATCCATCACCAGATCCGTGAAGCCCGTGTCTTCGTCGATGAATTTGGTGTTCGTCCAGGTTTTGCCGCCATCGATCGTCTTGTAAAGACCGCGGGTCTTGTTCGGACCAAACAGGTGCCCGAGGACCGCGACATAAACGATGTTCGGATCCTTCGGATCGATCACGATGCGCGCGATGCTCTGCGAATCTTCAAGCCCCATTTTGGTGAAAGTCTTTCCGGCATCAGTCGATTTATAAATGCCGTCACCGAAACTCGAGCTCTGGCGATTATTGGCTTCGCCAGTCCCGACCCAGAGGATGTCCGGGTTAGAAGGCGCAATCGCGACGTCGCCAATCGATGAGGTTGAATAATTGTCAAAGATTGGCGTGAACGTAGTGCCATTGTTCGTGGTTTTCCAGAGGCCGCCAGTGGCTGCAGCGACATAGCAGATGTACGAGTTGTTTTCGACGCAGGCTATGTCATCGATGCGGCCGCCCATGCTGGCCGGTCCGATGCCACGAAAGACGAAGCGCTTCAACATTGGATCGCTCGACCAATTGACCGGCGTTGGAGTTGGGCTGGGCGTCGGCTGAGCCGGACCCGTCCGGGCGGGTGACGGCGTTTGCGTGACGGCAGGGGTTTGCGACGGCTCCGGTTTTTCGGCGCGGGCGGCCATCGTTCCCAGGCTCACGACGATCACGGCGAGCGCGCAGAATGCGGCCAGCAGGCCGCCCAGCTCACGAGCAGAACGACACGTGTGTTTCATTGGGGATTTTCCTTTCAATCCAGATTGTGTTTGAAAAGTACGGGCAGCAATTGTTAGTAACAATTCTATGACGCGTAAATCCAAAAACCGGTTACATGCGTCAAAAGAGAAAAACATTTATCGTATCGGCCGCCGAGAGTCAAATGGATTTTGTAGCGCAAGCTATAAGCCTGTGGCGCGACGCCGCCAACCCACAGTTGGCGTTACACCGATAAAGAATGCTTGACGATTTTTCGTTGCGTGCTAGAATTCGTCAGTTTAGCTGTTAGTCAGAGTTCCCCAATGTTGCCACGCACCCAACGTCAGAAAGAAGTTCTCGACTACATCACTCAATTCCTCGCCAAGCACGGACATCAACCATCGTATGCGCAAATCGCGCGTCACTTCGGGATCAGTTCCAAGGCGACGATTGCGAAGCACATTAATGCGTTGGAGAAGCGCGGGCTGATTACCCGCGGCCATGACGATGGTTTTGTCATCGGCGTTCAGCACGATGAGGTTTCGCCTGATGCTATGTGTGCGGTGCGGTTGGTCGGACGAATTGCCGCGGGTGTTCCGATCGACGCGATTCAGGATATTGAGACGATCTGTGTGCCGCGTTTCTTGTTAGGTCGAACTCGACCTGAGCGAATTTATGCGTTGCGGGTCAAAGGCGACTCGATGATTGATGAACACATCTGTGACGGGGACATTGCTCTGATTGAAAGTCGTAACGACGCGCGGAATGGTGAGATCGTCGTGGCCTTAATCGATCAATCTCGCGCCACGCTGAAACGGCTCTACCGCTTTGGTGATGAAGTTGAACTCAGACCTTCCAACGCCGCGGTCCAACCCATCAAGGTGCACGCTTCCCGCGTAGCGATTCAGGGAGTTTTCCGTGGCTTGATGCGCGGCAACTGCTAGTTTCCAATCCGCCAAAATCGAGAATTACCGCCGTTTTTTGCGGGCTTCCGTGCTTTTCACCACCGCCCCAGTATCGCTTTCGAATTCGAAACGACATTCCCTGGGCTTCTTGTCTTCGCGCAATCCGACAAAGACCGGATGACGCAGATGATTGTCAGCCGTCCATTCTGAGAACTTAACTTCCGCGACAAGTTTCGACTTGAGCCAGTGGACCGGCTCGTTGGTCTTCGGTACCTGTACAAACGGGTTCTTATCCGTCTTGAGCGGCTGCATCAGTTTGTAAATCGAAGCCAGTAGTTTCTCATCGAAGCCGCCACCGATGTGTCCGACGTAGTGCAACTGGTCGCCACGATAGAGCCCGCACACCAACGAACCGAAGAATGAACGAGCGCCGCGCGGTTCAGTGTAGCCGCCGACGACCACCTCCTGTCGCATCACTGTCTTTATCTTCAGCCAATCGCTACTGCGTTTCTGCACGTACTTGCTCTCTGCACGCTTGGCCATCATGCCTTCGAGTTTGAACTTCGCGATTTCACGGAAGAAAGCTTTGCCATCACTTTCGATGTGTTCGGAGAACTTGATGACGTTAGACGGCTGAATGATTTCAGCGAGCTTCGCCTTTCGCTCGACGACCGTGCAGCCCGTTAGGTCGTAACCGTCCACATAAAGCAGATCGAAAACGAAGTAAACAATCGGCGGCCGTTTACCCGCCCCCTTCCTTTGCAGCATTTGAAAGCGCGGGATGCCTTGCGGATCCAAAGCGCAAATCTCGCCATCGAGAATCGCTTCCTTCGCCCGCACAGACTTGCCAATGTTCGCCAGTTCAGGGTACTGCGGTGTCATCTCGATTTGATTGCGCGAGACGAACCGGGCTTTGCCGTTCTTGAGGAAACAAACCGAACGATAGCCGTCCCACTTGGTCTCGAAAATCCAATTCGGATCCGAGAAGGGATCGTCGACGAGCGTTGCGAGCATGGGCTTGATAATTGAGGGCATGCGAACTGCGCGGGCGGCAGAGCAGCTGGAGGATTTGTTGAATGGTGATTTCTTTGTGACCATGTGATCGCGCCGCCCCTGTTAGTCTAAGTGCCGTCGATGGCGATTACCAAACCCTTCAAGCCGACCAAACAGCAACTGGCTGACGCTCACGGTAAGACTTTACCGGATGTAATTGCGCCCAATCTGCGAGTACTTTTCTGTGGCATCAACCCTGGCCTTTACACTGCGGCCGTCGGTCATCACTTCGCCCGTCCGGGCAATCGATTTTGGCCGGCGCTTCACAAATCTGGCTTCACTGAGCGTCTTATGTCGCCGTTCGAAGAGCGAGAACTGCTGAAGGCCGGCATCGGAATCACCAACGTGGTTTCGCACGCGACGGCTACGGCTGCCGAACTCACAAAAGAGGATTTTATCGAAGGCGGCCGGCGGCTGGCTGCGAAAGTGAAGCGATATCGACCGCGAATTGTAGCGATTCTGGGTGTCGGTGCGTATCGCACTGCGTTCGCAAATCCGAAAGCGGTCGTCGGCGAACAGACCGATCGAATCAGCGCCGCGCGCGTTTGGGTTCTCCCAAATCCGAGCGGGCTAAATGCGAATTACCAACTGCCTGAGCTCGTCCGTCTTTTTGTTGAATTGAAAGAGGCCGCGGGAGCCCACCCGAAAAGGCTTTACACCCGAGCCGAGCTGACATAGGCTACGCGCGTTTTGTTATCTTCACTGTGATTCGCGACAGCAGTTCCTCTGAACAGCTCCCGTGATTCCTCAGCGAAAAAACTAAGGAGCTATCCGATGGCAAAAAAGAAAGCGTCCACGAAAAAGGCTAGTAGATCCAGGAGAATCAAAGCCTTCCCCTTCGAGGATCCTCCGGTCCAGGTCGGCGGCGGGAACTCGGTAGATATCATTTTCAAAAGTACCGCCACGAACCCTACTGGACCCGCGGGCAAGAAGAAGTTTCGCCTGCCGAACAGCATTACGTCGGTTGTGATTCTCGATGGCACTGACCCCATTCCGAAGCTGGTGCACGTATCCGGCGAGTTCAACGTGTATTTCTATTAGTCCGTTGGATCTACCTGAATGCAGATTAAGGGGTGCTTGATGGAGGTCTATCGAGCCTGATCTAACTGGCTGCGGAAGTTCTGAACGCTGGGCCGTTTGAGGTAACTCCCGTAAACATCTGCGCCCCATTTCTGCTCAAGGCTCGCGAGTAGTTCCGCCGCGCGGGACAGGCAAGTACGTGCCTTATCCGCATCACCGGCCTTTTGTGTCGCTAATCCTTCGATCAACCAGGTCCGCCACTCGGCTTCCGCTAGTTCGGCGCCACTGAAGAATACCCGTGCCTGTTGAGCAGTGGTTATCGCTCGCTGAGCATCGCCGGCCGCGAGTGACGCTTCAGCTAAGGCGAATTGCGCGCGGGCCAACAACAACGGATCGCCCAACGGTGTAGCGGCATTAACTGCCTCGTCGCAAAGCGCCTGTCCCGGTCGCGGCTGGCCAGAAAGGGCTTGCGCCAGGCCTTTCAAGTACTTGGTGCGCACGGTCGCCACCTTGCTCTGTGCTCCTACCTCGAGCGCGCGATCGGTGCTGGCAATTGCCGCACGATAGTTCCGGTCATTCAGGGCCATTTCTGCCTGGGCCAATTCGATCGCGACCTGCAGCGTCTTGTAGCTGACCTCATCTTTGTTCGCAATTTCGGCCGCCTGGGCCAGATCGCTGTCGGCCTCTTTTTGGTGTCCGAGATTCCACTGCACATAGCCGCGGTTGAGCAAAGCGTAGCCGAGGTTGAGTTGGTTGTTCAGCGATTTCTGGATTTGATAACTCTGTTCGAAATGCTGCAGCGCTTCCGGATACTTCTCGAGGTCCGAAAGCAGGTTTCCGATGCTCGTGTGCGCCGCGGCGATCTGCGCTTGATCGGAAGTTTGTTCAGCATACTTCAGTTGATCTTCAAAAGCCGTCAACGCTGATTTGAAATCACCTTTGCGCCGGTACAGCCGGGCGCGAATATTCATAGCCTGATTTGTTTCGGTGCGATACCCGGCGGTTTGATAAAACTTTTGGGCCGGCTCCTGGTAGGTCAGCGCTCTGTCCGCTTCGCCGCGTTGCTCGTACAGACTAGCCAGCGACAATTGCGCGCGGGCCTCATTCAATCGCGCGCCAAACTTTTGCGCATAGTCCAGCCCCTGTTGGAAATCGCGCTCGGCGCTCGCGTAATCGCCCGTCAGAAAACCTACGTATCCAAGCTCGATGTAGCTGCGAGCGATCATGGTTTCCATTTGGTTCGCTTGCGCCAGCTCGAGCGCCTGCGTCGCGAATTGCCTGGCCTCGCCAGCCTTGTTCTGTTTTAGCGCGACGCTGCTGAGCTGAGAAAGAATGCGAATCTGTTGATACGGAGCCTTAACAACTTTCGCCATGTCGCGCGCTTGTTCTAACTGGGCTCGCGCGTCGTCAGGTTTGCCGACACTGTCATTCAACACAACGCCCCGTTGCAGCGCGACCTCGGCGCGGCCTTCAACGTTGCCGAGCGATTGATAGCTCTCTTCGGCTTTGTCAAAAGCGCGATTCGAAGCCTCGATATCGCGTTTACGGCCGTAGAGAATTCCTAAGCGAAGAAATGCCGCGGCCATATGCGGATCGCGCTTAATGGCCTCTGAATAACTTTCGATGGCTTTGTCAGTCTGGGCGTTCTTTTCGTATGCGCGGCCCAGGTCCACGTGTGCTTCAGCCCTGGCCGGGTCGGCTTTGACAATCTCTGAATAGGTGGCAACGGCAGCCGGAAAATTTCTGCGCACGGTTGCCGTCAGCGCATCGAGATACTGGTTGTCGACTCTTGAGAGCACTGAACGATTAGGCGTTAATTCCGTGGCGCGCAGGATCTCGTCTTTAGCCTTGTCAAAGTAATCCAGTTCCATGAAGACCTCGGCCAGACGCGCGTGGGCGAGCGCAAATTGATCGTCCGCCCGAGTCGCCAACTCGAGGGCCTTGCTTGCCTGGAAAAACGAACCGGCGCGAATCGCGTTCGTTCCCGTCTCATAAAGGCGCAACGCCTCCGCGTTGGGTTGGTGAGCCCGGGCGCGCGCGAAAAACCAAATTCCGGCGATCAGCGCGATTATCGCTACGGCCGCGAGCGCGACGTATCCCACCGGCAAACGCGGTCGTCGAAAGATATCTGAGATGGTGGCCAGCGTGCCCGAGGCGCGCGGTGCAATAGTGGCCGGTACCAGACGGGTCACGGTTTTGGTCGCATCGGTCTGAAGATTAGATTGGATTCGCTCGAGTGCGGCGAGAAAGTCATCCGCTGACTGGTATCGCTCTTTAGGCTCTTTGGCCAGGCACTTGAGCGTTACCAGATCGAGATCCCGGGGGACAGCGCGATTGAGACTGGACGGCGGCGGCGGGTCGTCGCGCAAGACTTTTGCGCAAATATCTGCGGTGCTTTTTCCAAAGAATGGCGGCTTGCCGGCGATGCATTCGTAAAGCAGACCGCCGAGCGAAAACAGATCGCTGCGGGCATCGACCTCGTTACCCATTGCCTGTTCAGGCGACAGATACAGCGGCGTGCCGACGATGACGCCTTCACGAGTGTGCGTCACCAACAGCGTTTGCTGTTCCGGATCGGTCACGCTGTTTTCGTTCGGCGCGACCTGTTTCGCTAAACCAAAATCAAGTACCTTCACGTGACCGCGTTCATTGATGGCCACGTTTGTCGGTTTGATGTCGCGATGGATGATGCCGTGATGATGCGCTTCCGCCAGCGCTGCGGCGACCTGTTTGATGATGTCGATGGCCCGTGCGACCGTCAGCTTTTCAGTGAGGATTAAATCGGCAAGGGTCTCGCCCTTAATCAACTCCATCACGATGTAAGGTTCGCCGTCTTTGGTCTCTCCATAGTCGTAGATGGTGGCGATGTGCGGGTGCGACAGCATTGAAACGGCGCGTGCCTCGCGCAGAAAGCGACCGCGAAACTGAACGTCGCGGCCGACCCGCGAGTGCAAGGTCTTGATGGCTACGCGCCGGCCCAGCACCGTGTCCTCGGCAAGATAGACCACCCCCATTCCGCCTTCGCCGAGCTGTTCCAGAATTCGATAATGAGAGACCGTCTGACCGATCATGACATCGTGACTGAAGTTGGCCGTAGAGGTTGCGCGACAGGCTCTTAGAACGCGCGCATTGTCTCTCTAAACCGGTCACGATTCAAGATTCACTCCGCACATAAGTAACGTGCTTAGAAGCGAAGTAATCAATCATTTGCAAGCTCGCTTTAATCTTCGTAACTCTCAGATGCGATAAGCTTTCGATTGCAAGGATCATGGGAGGAGCAGTCATGATCAGAAAACTCAAATCAGGCAAATATCGGCTCTATTCACGAAAGAAAGATCCGAAGACGGGAAAGCGGAGAAACCTCGGCACCTTCGATTCGAAGCAGGCTGCCGAAAAACACGAGCGCGACGTTCAATACTTCAAACGTCATTGACCAGCCAGGGTTGGTAATTCCAACCAGAGGTTCCGATGTGAAGTTGCCCAGTCATGCTAGTGATAGCTCACGGTTCGGAAACGGCAAATCGTGTGCTTAAATGTAGCGCGAAACATTTTCATGACTGATTTTCTGTCGCAACTCAACGAACCACAGCGCGAAGCCGTAATTTCTTCTGAAGGACCACTGCTCATTCTCGCCGGCGCGGGTTCAGGCAAGACCCGAGTCATTGCCCATCGCATCGCTTATCTCATCGCTGAGCGAAACGTGTGGCCCCGTAACATTCTCGCCGTCACGTTTACCAACAAGGCCGCGGAAGAAATGCGCAGCCGCGTCAACAAGCTAATTGAAGATTTGGAAATCGGCAGCGCGCCGCTGATTTCAACTTTTCATAGTCTCTGCGTCCGCATCCTGCGACGCGACATTGAAGCCCTGAACGCCGGCTACACTCGTTCGTTCACCATCTATGATCAGGACGACACGGTGCGGCTGACGCGTAATTGCATTCGCGATCTCGGCATGGATGACAAACAACTAACGCCGCGTACGGTGCAAGGCGCGATTAGCGGCGCTAAGAACCGCGGCGAGAATGCCGAAGCATTTGCTGCCAGGGCCCAGTTTGTCGATGAACGTCGGGCCTCGATCGCGCGCGTGTTCCAGCTTTACGAGGAGCGTCTGCATCAGAACAACGCCCTCGATTTCGACGATTTGTTGATTAAGGCCGTGCGCCTTTTGCGCGACGTACCTGAAGTGCGCGAGCGATACAACGATCGCTTTCGTTACCTTTTGGTCGACGAATACCAGGACACAAACCAGCTGCAGTTCGCTTTGATTCGATTGCTGACTGAGAAGCAGCAGAACATCTGCGTTGTCGGGGATCCGGATCAATCGATCTATCGTTGGCGCGGCGCGGACATTACCAACATTCTCAAATTTGAAGAGCACTTTCCGTCGGCGAAGGTCATTCGGCTGGAAGAGAATTATCGTTCGACGCAGAACATTCTTGACCTCGCACACGGTGTCATCAAGCACAACGTCGAGCGCAAGGAGAAGGCCCTTTGGACGCAGAATCCGGCCGGCGAGAAAATCCGTTACTACCAGGCGCTGGACGCCGAATCTGAAGCACGCTTTGTAGCCGGCAAGGTCCAGGAGCATCTTCGTCCTGATCCCGATCTGCGCGCAGCAGTGCTCTATCGTACTAACTCCCAATCGCGCGTCTTTGAAGAAGCGATGCGTCGCGCCGGGCTGGCCTACAACATTGTCGGCGGCTTCTCGTTTTACGAGCGGATGGAAGTTCGGGACATCATCGCGTACCTGAAACTGGCGATGAATCCTCACGATTCGATCGCCTTGCAGCGCGTCGTCAATACACCGCCACGGGGCATTGGCAAAGTCACTCTCGACGAAATTGATGGCCGGGCCCGGGAACTCGGCATTTCTCACTGGGATGCAATTTCAGATTTATTGGCAGAAGGCCGAAATGTCTCGCCACGTGCCGCCGCTTCGCTCGCCAATTTTCAGCGCATCATTAATCGCCTGGCGAGACAAGTAGAGCAAATCACTTCCTCGGCAGATGCTGGCGCGACCGATGACGACGAAGATCGGACCGAAGCCGCCGCCGCCGATTACGAATCAACCTCGCCGGTGTCCGACTTAGTGAAAGCCGCCATTCTCGATACCGGTTACGAAAACGCGCTCAAGTCCGAGAACAGCGACGAAGCAGAGGGTCGTCTAGAGAATTTGCAGGAACTGGTTAATGCTGCCGTGGATTACGACGAGCAGGGCGCTGAAGGATTGCGCGATTTTATTGATCACTCCGCGCTCGTTGCGGACACCGATCAGTACAAAGCCGAGGTTCCCGTAACGTTGATGACCGCGCATTCCGCCAAGGGCTTGGAGTTTCCACTCGTGTTCCTGGTCGGCCTGGAAGACGGCCTGTTTCCGCACTCGCGGTCGTTGAGCGACTCGTCCGACATCGAGGAGGAACGTCGTCTGGCTTACGTGGCGATGACCCGCGCGGAGAGGTTCCTGTACATCACTCATGCCGTTAAGCGACGCGTCTACGGCGAAGAGTTGGCGTCCGAACCATCTCAGTTTCTCAACGAGATGCCGCTGGAATTAATCGACGACCTTTCGCGAGGTCGCTCCTGGCTTTCATTTGCCCGCGGATCCAAGGATCTCGATCAGGCCGCTGGTTCCTTGCGCTACGAATATGACGACGACTACGCGAGCGAAAGTGAATTCACCATTGACGACAAATCTGCAAGTAAGCCACTCAACAGCTACGGCGGCAAGACTTACAACAGCGTGGAATCGGTGCAGGAATTTTTTCGTCGCCGCGATGAGAAACTAGGCTTTCGGCCGAGGCAAACATCGAGTCCGAGAGCGCAATCCCGTACTGCAAAACCGACCAATACCAATCCAGGTTCGGCTTCATTTGTGCCCGGCTCTTACGTGCGCCATTCGAAATACGGGCGGGGACTGGTGCTCCGCCGCGAGGGCTCAGGCGAGCAGACAAAGATCACCGTTAGTTTTCCCGGCTACGGCGCGAAGAAGCTGATCGAGAAATATGCCGGCCTGGAGAAAGACTAATTGCAGAAACCCGACCGTTAGGGAGGGTGCCGATTGAAAGTCAGCCGTCACGCAAAGCCTGGTACTCTCCCTAACGGTCGGGTTTCCGGATTGCCACAGCCCATAACCAACGGTTACCATGCGCCGCTTGACCAAGTTTCGGCACATCGCGGTTTTAGTCATCATCGTCATAATTGTCGTTTGTGGCGGATGGCTCTATTGGAACCGTATTACGCCTTCCGATCTTGCGACGTGGGCGCCCGCCGACAGTCTCGCCTATGTTGAAGTTAATGATCTCAGCGCCCTGACTGACGGCGTGCAGCAGACAGAGGCATGGAAGTCATTCGCGCCGCTGCTCGGAGCGCCCAGCCAACTTGCTCCTTCGAGATATCTGGTCCGACTGGCCCGTTGGACAGGTCTTGGTTCGCCTGATGCAGTGCTGTTCGCGCGTTCCCAGGTGGCAGTCATCTTCAGCGGCGCGGAGGGAACCCAGAACGGCTCGACCCTGGTTATCAAGCCACTGCTGACCCTGATCCTTGAAACACACACATCGCAACGGCGCATGCGCGAAGCCGTCGAGCATCATATCGAGCAAATCGCGCGCGACGATTTCGGGAATCCCACAATTGCTCGCAAGCAGGTAGCCGGAATTGAGCTTAATGAATGGCAGTCAGAAGATGGCGCGCGAAAAATTGTCGTCGCTTTCGTGGGCACCACGGTAATTGTCGCCAATGACGAGGGCGCCGTGGTGCGCGCCGTGGAAGCCGGTACGGGCAAACGTCCTTCACTGAGAAGCCAGACGGAACTGGATCAACTACGAAGCACGACCGACTCGCGCACGGCCGCGCTCTTTGGATTTGTCACCCAAGCAGGCGTCAAGTCTTTGCTGCAAACTTACTGGCTCAAATCGGAGGGAGCGGAGGGCGTCTCGAGTGATTCAATCACGAAAGCCCGCCTTTTTTCCGACATCTTCGGCGGCATCGTCAAGCAGTTGGCCTGGACAGCTCGTTTCACCGGAGGCGCCGTTGAAGATCGCTTCGTGATTTCCCTGGCACCGGGGGTGACCGACCGGCTCAAGACGAGCATGGCGCCCGACCGTGCGCCTGATTTGGCGCAACTTCCGTTCATAGCGCCCGAGGTCCATTCGCTTTCGCTTTATGCGTTTCATGACAGCGCCGCGGTCTGGAACGATCTCGGCGCAGTGGTCGCAGCGCATGCCGATCTAATTGGAGCAATGGCGGCGCGCCCGGCAATGCACAGCCTCCTGAGTTCGTATGGCATCGCCGACGCTGAGACTTTCACGCGAGGAATTGGCACCCGCATGCAAACGGTAAGGGCCGTGGAAGGATCTCCCGCAGTCTTAATTGCAGAGGTTTTTGATCGACCGATAATTGAGAAGGCGATCACCCCCCGCTTCGGCTCGAATCCGCGAAAAGAGAAATTCGAAGACGCCGATCTAGTCGTAGCTGCCGATAATTGGACGGCGGCCTTTTATCAGAATACTTTTTTGATCGGACCCGGCGAGCAGGTGCGACGATGTCTCCAAACACGCAGCAAAGGTGAATCGGTTTCATCGACTCAACCATTCCGGCAGGCACAGCGATTCGTCGACGTTTCGCAACCGCTGACCATTTTGACTTTCACCAATGACTCGCGCGCCGCTGTTTCCTTTGTGGACGCGTTCTCGCGTCAGCCACGCTCGGCCTTTTCTACCAATGCCGCGGCAATTGCTCAAGCTTCGCAGTCACTCCCCCTTGCGATGAGTGCCGTCATCATTAAAGAAGGACGGCTGGAGTGGACGAGTCGTTCATCGTTTGGAATTGGTGGCACGCTCGTAACCGAATTGTTCCCAGGAAAATGACACACCGCGAGTTTCTAATCGCGACGTACAATCGAGGCAAGCTGCAGGAACTACGCGAGTTGCTGGAACCCCTTGATTTTGAACTGCGCGACCTGCATTCCTTTCCTGCGATTGAGGCGGTTGCAGAAACCGGCGGCACCTTCGCGGAAAACGCTTCGCTCAAGGCGATTGGCTACGCCAGGCAAACGGGCACCATGGCTCTGGCGGATGACTCTGGCCTTGAAGTCCGGGCTCTGGGCGGATTGCCCGGAGTGCGATCGGCCCGCTATGCAGGCGACGGCGCGTCGGATGCCGAACGGGTTCAGAAGTTACTGTTGGAACTCGCGAGAGCACCAGGGGGGGATCGGGCGGCCCGCTTTGTTTCGGTTATCGCGATTGCGAATCATGATGGAGTAGCTCTTAATGTTTCTACCGGCGTCTGCGAGGGGGAAATTGCGGACGTACCCCGTGGGACGAATGGTTTTGGATACGACCCGATTTTCATTCCATCCGGCTTCGACAAAACCTTCGCAGAGTTGCCGTCGGCAGTTAAGAACGAGATAAGCCATCGGGCTCAGGCGCTGAAAAAAGCCGCGGATTTCCTGCGTTCCTTGACCGTTCATTCGCGCGCTAGCTAGAATGGCGCGTCCGTCAGCAATTCTTCAGGACACGGGGCGTAGCACAGCCTGGTAGTGCGCTCGGTTTGGGACCGAGAGGTCGGAGGTTCGAATCCTCTCGCCCCGACCAGTTCGCGGCGGTCACATTTGGCCGCTCGCGGCGACCTTTCTTCAGCCGGCTCCCGGCGGTTGGTTTGGCTCCGGCAAAAAAAATTCAAGAAATCCCGAAAAATGGCCATTTTTTAGCAGACTTTATGCTTTGTCTGTGGTATATCTGGCTCCGATAAGTTTTCCCATTTCGTTAATTTTTGGAGGGGCTACACCCAAATGGCGACCACCGCAGCAGGCAAGAAGCGCATGACCCAGTCCGACGTAATCAACTATTTTGCTGAGAGGACGGGCATGAAGCGCGCTCAGGTCAAGCAATTGTTCGAAGACTTGGCGACGCTGGCGACCAACGAAGTCAAATCAAACGGAGAATTTGTGCTCCCGGGCTTCGGAAAGCTGGTTAGATCAGAAAGAAAGGCACGCGAGGGCCGGAACCCCGCAACTGGCGAAACAATCCAGATTCCTGCGAAAACCACGCTGAAATTCCGCGTCGGCAAGGCAATGAAGGATTCCGTCCTTCCGCGGAAATAGCGCAAAAACCGGCTTAACGACAACCTTTCGCCAAAGGTACCGAGCGTCGGCGAAGTGTCCCTTTCGGACCCGCCGGCGCTTCCTTTGCGTTTACCCGGCGCATCGTGGTTGAACCCCAGGCTTTTCGCCCACCTAAAGTCGCGCGTCCTGCGACAAAAAATTTACAGAAAAACTGTTTCCGGCTGCGTCAAGGTGTGTTATAGTTCGGGGTTCTGCTGGTACAGTTCAGGCTTTCTAAATCCCCCTCTCTTGGGCTGGTACTGCGAAATACTGCGAAAAGTCCGAAAGGACAAGGACTTTGCATCTCGTGTGTAATGCAAAGCATCTATAGTTACGAACAATATCGTTGATTTGATTTTGTTATAAGGAGACTGAGCGAATCGTGAATCTTTACAAGGGCCTGCCGCTGGTTGAGCGGCTTCAAAGAATCGACCATATTCAAGCGAGACGGTTTTCGAAATTGACCGGCACGGCGAGCGAGATTGCGACTGAGGGCATCATCCGTCATCTGGCGGCCTGCGACCGGATGGATGTTAACCCGGACATTTCTGCTGTGCGTGAGATCATTGATGACGCGCTGAATGGCCGACGTGTCTACGCCGAGGCTGCTGAGATAACTCGCGCGGCCTGATTTTCGGTACCGATCTATCGTTTAGAAACCAGGGTTGTCGGAGTCTATTCCGACAACCTTTTTGTTTTGCCCACGACTTGGAGAGATGTGAGAGGTGCATGTTAGTATGCGCGCAGATCGAGTCTATTGGCTCCCGTAGCTCAGTGGATAGAGCATCTGCCTTCTAAGCAGAGGGTCGCAGGTTCGAGTCCTGCCGGGGGCACCAAATTAGATCCCTAAGAAGAAGGGCCGTGATTCCTGAGAATCGCGGCCCTCTGGGTTTCGGTTAACGCTAGTTCGTTTAGTAGTCGTCGTCGGCGGCACGGGTTCTGTTGTTGCCGGCCCCAGCGGCATCCCTTCCCGCATTCAAGTGGTCGTAATTCAGCGCCGCGTTGAAAATCAGGAAGAAGCTCCCTTGCGTTTGGTGTCGCCACATAGGGTTATTGGCGAACAACACCACGTGACCCTGGCCGACTGGAACGTCTACCACGGCCGGGGCGTTAGCCAATTCCGACCCCCCCGCCAGCATTCCGCTAATCAGGAGGTTCTTTTCGTCCTGGGCGAATCTCAAGACAATCCGGGGACGCTGGTTGAGCGGAACAAAAAACGCGCCCTGTTGTTGCCTTTGATCGGCGGCAGCCTGTTCGGGATTCGGCCGTGAAGCTGGAGCCGCCAAAGGCATTCCCTGGATGATATCGGGATCGGTCAACGAACCACGGCCGGACGCGCGGTTAGCGCCCGGACCTCCACCAGGTCCTCCCTCGCCACCGCCACCCCCGCCGCCGAATCCGCCACCGCCACCGCCAACCTGAAAGACGGGCGCCTGGCTGAAGTAGATCGGAAGCGTATCTCCGTAACCGTAGGCGATTGGGCTGCGTTTGTCGGCGAACGTGGCGTTATAGACGGAACCCCGTGCATTGAGCGTGCGTGTGGTTTGAATGTTCACGCCGGTGACGATGCCGTAGTCGATTGGAAGCCGAGAGCAGTTTGTAATCGGCATAAACAAACCTCCGTCTTGAATAAACTTCTGGAGGTTCACGACGCCCGCCAAAGTCATGCCGCCGCGCATGTCGTCGGTCTGATCCGGACTGAGCGCCATGTTAGGCGTGACTTCGCTGGCTTTCCAGGGAATCGGGTCGCCGCGCATCGGAATACCATTGACTATGGTTTGCGCGGTGCCGCCGACCGGCGGAAAGATGATTACATCGAACTTGTCCTTCAGATTCGGCGTGTTGCGAATCACCTGATCTGAAATGTAGGTGTAGGGAATTTGCAGCCGATCAAATTCGATTCGGAACCACCCATCGTTTTGGGTGTTCGTCCAGGTATGCAGAATCGCGATGCGCGGAACTGCGAGGAGGTGGGTCTTGAGCTCGGGCAGTTTCTCGACGGCCACAGCTTTGAGGCCTGAATTGGCAACCGGACCGGCCAGGACTTGTTTCAAGTCGCCGCCGGGGTTGTCCGCGCTCTTGATTATGAAACTGCCGGCGTTGAATTTCTGGCCGCCAGCTTCGAACGGTTCTTCGGCCGCGTTAATTTTCAAGTCTTTCAATTTGTAACGCAGCGACATCAAAGTGTTTTCCGCATTGTGATTGACGACATAGGCGACCGGTGTGGCGGCAGGCGAGACGCTGCCCGTGACTTTCGCGTCAGTCGCCAGCAAAGTCATCGGCGCCTGTAGCACTGATTTGTCCGTCACTCGCACGGTCTTCACGTTGCGCATCGCACCGAGCGTCCAGCCCGTATCATCGTATGGTGCCGGATCGTTTACGTTGTAGTACTGCGTGTCGAGCATCATGTCGGCCATGCGTGAATAAGGCTGATCCATGCGAATTACATACGAGCCGGCCGGGTACTTCTGATCCTTCACAGTGATTTCTTTATCTGCTTTGTGGACTTCGACGCCCATCAAACGCAGCAGATTCATCATGTCGGCGGCTTCGACGACCCTCGGCTGATCTGAGGGAATTACCCAGGCTGCCGGTCCTTCATTCGTCGCCTTGGCGACTGAACGTTTGCTCTTCAGATAGAAATTCTTCAGGAAGCGATCCTTGTTGTTAGCGACAAAATTCATCGCCAGCAAAATCGCGGATTGCTGCATGTTCACATTGTTCCGCAGCGACCATTTCACGCGGGGTTGCGGCGGATTTGGCCGGAACCAGTCGCGTTGCGATTGCGCGCCAACGTTTCGATCCTGGGTGTCGGCCACGCTATTGCCGAAGGTTTCGTAAAAACGGCCGATCGAGTTATGGCCGTTGGCTACGTAGAACATGTAATTCGGCGCCCAACCGTCATAGAAACCGTGTGTCCAAACGCCGGGGACGCCGCGCTTGGTCATCTCTTCAATCTCGTGATAGGCGAGGATATTCCATTCATCGATCACGATCGGATCGAGCCACGCGTTGTAGGGACCGGTCCCGGTGGACGTGTAGAGGAAGGGAACCGACTCGTGCAAGTCATGCAGGACCGTTGGGTGATAGTCGATGAACGTTTTCATCTGGTTGCGCGACAACGCCAGCGCCATTCCCAACCCGTCGCGGTTGTTGTCGTGCGCCACATATTTGCCCCAGTAGACCAGCGAGGGCGCGTTTTTGCCGGGATTTGCTTTGCGGTAGTTGTAAGTGTCGACCATCATGTCGTGGCCGTCGACTTCCAGCACGGGCGTGATTAAGACAATTACGTTTTTGCGAATTGCCTGGATGAACGGACTCTCTTCAGTCGCGATGCGATAAGCTAACTCCATCAACATCTCGCATGAACCAGTCTCGGGCGAATGGATCGAGCCTGAGGCCCAATAGAAGGCTTTGCCTTCGCCGATCAGTGCTTCGGCTTCCGTGTCGCTCACTTTACGTGGATCGGCGAGCTTCGCGGTGATGTCCTTGTAGCGACTGAGCTTCGCGAGCGTCGCTTCATCGCCCACCGCAATCAGCAACTGCTCTTTTCCTTCTTCGCTCTTTTCGGGAGCGGTGAAGACCTTCACGCGCGGAGAAGTCTTCTCCAACTCGCGGTAGTAACGATAAAGATCTTTCGAATAAGTGAGATGTCCGGGCGCGCCGACTTCATAACCTGTAATCTTGTCCGGCGACGGCACCTTGTCTGACATCGGCAGGTGATCGACCAGCTCGGTCATGAAGTACGACTCGGTCGTGTATTCTTTGACCTTGGCGGCGTAAGCAGCGTTGTTGGGGCCAGGATTGACTTTCGAATCGCCTTTTGGCGGCGCGGTCGGATGCGCGGTTTTGGTCTTATTCTGTTTCTGCGCGTAAACGCCGATTGAGAAGCGCGCAATGGCGCCGGCGACACACAAGACGAGCAGGCAAACACTAATAGTTCGCAGACGGACTTTGATTTTCATGGCTCACTCCAGGGAAAGGTTTCAGCAGGCGTGCGAAGGATACTGCAAGATGAGCGAAGAGCAAAGGGCAAAGAGCGAAGGGCCAGGGGCGCGCGGCGGGGCGAAGAGCAAAGTGTCGGCTCATGGCGCTTACCACTTTGCCCTTCCCACTTTGCTCTGAGCGCGTCACCAGCTACAATTGCCTCTGCACTTACCCTAATTACGGCGGCTATAGCTCAGTTGGTTAGAGCGCCTGACTGTGGCTCAGGAGGTCGAGGGTTCGAGACCCTCTAGCCGCCCCATCAGACAAACAATTTGATTAGCGCAGTTTGTTAACTTGCCCTCCATCGACCTTTGAGTGATTGGCCAGCAGGGCACAAATTAACGATTTGTGCTACCTCAATCGAATTATCGTCGACGCTGACGCGGATCGAGATATTCACGCAATCCATCACCGATAAAATTAAACGCCAGGACAGTCAGCGCGATCGCGAGGCCGGGAAAGATTAGCGCGTGCGGTGCGGCTTGCAAGGTGGAAAGGTCGCGCGCTTCTTCGATCATCGTGCCCCACGATGGAGCTGGCGGCGGCACGCCCAGGCCAAGAAATGACAGCGACGCCTCTGAGAGCACGGCGCCGGCCATGCCCAAACTGGCTTGTACAATCAGTGGTTGAATTGCATTGGGCAGAATGTGAACGAACAGGATACGAAAGTCTCCGGCGCCGAGCGCGCGCGCGGCCTGCACAAAATCGTATTCGCGAACCTTGAGTACTTGAGCGCGAATCAATCTCGCGTATCCAACCCAACCAATGATGCAGAGCGCGAAGATTAACTTGTTGAGGCCCGCGCCGAGGAAGGCGACCAGAGCAATCGCTAACAGCAAACCGGGAAACGCGAGGAAGACATTGAAGATGTAGCCCGACAGAATTGAATCAACCCAGCCGGCATAAAAGCCGGCGACGGCCCCGATCAAGGTGCCGATGAAAGCAGAGACCATAACGACGATGACGCCGACCTCTAGGGAGATGCGCGCGCCGAACACGACCCGCGAAAAGATGTCCCGGCCAGTTGAGTCAGTTCCGAACCAATGGTCGGCTGAGGGTGGCATGTAGCGCATCGCCAGGTTCGTCGTTCCGACGTCGTAGTGCGCGATCCAGGGCGCGAGGATCGCCACGAGAACGAAGACGATTACAATTACCAGGCCGATGATTGAGAGACGATTCATGCTTAAGAATACAGTTCGCGCTTCGCGCTCATGCGGGCAGGGATGCCCGCGCTCCTTTCACGAAACTCTTATCCGCGGATCTAGCCAGCGATACAACATGTCTGTCAGCGTATTCGCCAGAATGTAGGTCGTGCTAATCGCCAGGACGCAGCCCTGGACGATGCGGTAATCGCGCTTTCCTATTCCATCCTCAACCAGCAACAATCCCAGACCCGGCCAGCCGAAAATCTTCTCGGTGATGATTGCCCCGGCGAGCAAAATTCCCAGTTGCAAACCGAGCACGGTGACAACCGGTATTAGTCCATTCTTCAAGACGTGTTTGTAAACGACCGCGCGTTCGTTTAAACCCTTCGCGCGCGCGGTGCGCACGTAACCCTCGCTGAGTTCTTCGATTACTGACGAACGAACCATGCGGGTCAGGATGGCTGATAAGGCCGCGCCCAGCGTCACCGCCGGCAGGAGGATGAACGTCCAGTTTTCGCGGCCATAACCGCCCACCCACTGTAGTTTCACCGCGAAGACGTAAACCAGCAGCGGCCCGATTACGAAGCCGGGCAGACTGATGCCCACCAGTGCGAGTACCGAAAGAGTGTTGTCGATGATAGTGCCGCGGTTTTTCCCGGCCATCACACCCAGCGGAATTGCAATCAAAACCGCGATGAACATCGCCGCGATAGCCAATTCAATCGTCGCCGGATAACGCTCGAGTATCAGCTTGAAGACAGGCTCGTCGGTGCGGAATGATTTCCCGAGATCGCCGTGAAGTATCGCGACCCAATAATCGACATAGCGATTATTAAGTCCGTACCATTTGAAATGTCTTTGCGCGCGCTCGTCCGTCGGGAAACCGAAAAAGAAGGGCGGCCGGTCGAGACCGTGCTTTGCCCGAAACTGAGCCAACTGTTCGGGGGTGGCCTGTTCGCCGAGGACCGCGACTGCCGGATCGCCGGGAACAAGTTCTATCAAAATCGTCACCAGCGACACGACTGTCCAGACAACGAGAACCAGCAACCCGATTCGACGAAGGAATCCAAACAGTTTGTATTTCATGAGACTGGTACCGTTGTG
>JBIOZK010000006.1:0-10453 GCA_044870975.1 Pyrinomonadaceae bacterium | reverse complement strand
CGGTGAACAGAATCCTGAGAAGTTGAAGGTACGCGCTGATGTGCTGCACGCAATCGAAGCCGGCAGCAACGAGACGGCCGAGTTGGCCGACTATGTTGCCACCCGCAACGTGGAACAGATTCTCGACACCATGGAGCGCCTGGGAATTCGTTACGATCTGCTGGCGCGTGAGTCGGAAATCCTCCATCTGCATTTTTGGGAGCGCGCGTTTCAGTTGATGAAAGAGCGCGGCGTGATTCATTTCGCCAACGAAGGCCGCACCAGCGGTTGCTGGGTGATGCCT
Organism: Pyrinomonadaceae bacterium; assembly: GCA_044870975.1. GTDB lineage: Bacteria > Acidobacteriota > Blastocatellia > Pyrinomonadales > Pyrinomonadaceae > UBA11740. The sequence goes on along the minus strand of JBIOZK010000006.1, from coordinate 10,170 downwards.
TTTGAGTCGCACACCGGAACCGACGAACACGAGTCAGACAAAATCATCGTGCGCTCGAATGGGACCGTCACCTATACCGGCAAAGACATCGCCTATCAGCTTTGGAAACTGGGGCAACTTGGATTGGATTTCAATTACAAACCTTTCCGCTCGTATGCCGACGGCCACCCCACCTGGGTCACAACTGTCGAACCCAACGCTGAAACTCAGCCGGAAGTCCCGCGGCCGAATTTTGGCGGCGGCGCGATTGTCTACAACGTTATCGACTCGCGACAGTCTTATCCGCAGGACATCGTGCGCAAGGGTGTCGCGGCGATCGTCCCCGAATTTGGCGAACAGGCAAGTGTGCATCTTTCGTACGAGATGGTCGCGCTATCGCCCGCGGCGTGCGAGGAACTCGGAATTAAGTTATCTGAAGAGGATCGCAAACGGCCTCACATCGAGATGAGCGGCCGCAAAGGCCTGGGCGTCAAGGCAGACGATCTGATCAGCCGTTTGGAAAGCGACGCACTCGCAGAAGTAAAGAGTCGCCACGCCGACTTGCCCGAGTCGCATCAAAAAGAGACTGCCCACGCGATTGCGGTCGGCGCGCTGCGATACTTTCTTTTGAAGTTCACGCGAAACTCTGTAATCGCCTTCGATTTCAAAGAAGCGCTGTCATTCGAAGGCGAGACGGGACCCTATTGCCAGTATGCCGCGGTCCGAGCAAATTCGATTTTCAAGAAACTGGCAGCGAATGAGGGCCACGAGTCTTCCGGAACGTCTGATGACGTCAACCGCGTCTTGACGGGCGAGACTGGTGACGAAGTCTGGTCATTGCTGCTCCTGGCCGCGCGGCTGGAGGAAGCCAACGCGCAAGCCGCAGCCAGCGCCGAACCGGCAGTGCTGGCCAAATACACTTTCAATCTGGCCAAGGCATTCAATCTCTTCTACCACCGTCATCGCATCATCGCTGAGGAAGACCTGGCCAAGCGCGCGGTGTTGATTGCCGTGGCTGATTACACGCGCCGGCAATTGACGGCCGCGCTGGCCACGCTCGGCATAAGCGTACCCGAACGAATGTGACGGCATGCGGCCTATGAGAATCACGTCAATCCTGATCCTTTTGTTGGCTGCTGGCTCGGGTTTTAGCCAGAGGCAAATGCGCGATCGTGAGGCTGATGGCTTCAAGGGCCCAGTCAAGGAAATTAAGAGAGAGAGCAAGTCGTTGACCGAGTCTAACGGAAAATGGATTGAGGAGGTTGCCAAACCGCACGAGACTCTGACCTACGATCGCGCGGGCAATAGAGTGAAACAGGTGCTGTACGATTACCGAGGTGGTCTTTCCCTTATCAGAACCTACAGTCTTATCGAAGGAGCGAAAGTGTGCGTGGATGAGGACATCCGCCACGACTATAACCCGCCGATCATAACAGTGGGACCGCCAGCGCAGAATAAACCACGCGATAACAGGTTCACCTATAAATTCAAATACAAATATGATTCCAACGGCAACCGCGTCGAGGAGGCATGGCACATGAATGACGGTTCATTGTGGCTGCGCTACATGAGCAGATATGATAATAAGGGAAACGAGGTTGAATGGATGCGCTACACTGCAAGTGGTGAGCTGAATGGCAGAAGCACCTCTTCCTACGACTCTAATGGCAACCTGATTGAAAAGAGTTGGTTCGACCCGTGGGGAAAATTGTCTGAGAAATGGTCATACAGTTATGACAAATTCGATTCGCACGGTAATTGGATCAAGCGCAAGACTCTGAAGTGGAGTGAGGGCAAGTCATTGTTTGAACCGTACGAGTTTGAATATCGGAGCTTTTTGTACTTTTAGAACTTCAAACCGGACGGTCAAGAGTAAAGACGTAATAAATATGCTAATTGTCATGAAAGCCGACGCCACCGATGCGCAAGTTGCGCACGTGTGCGACGTCATCACTGAACTTGGATTCAAACCGCACGCGATGCCCGGCGCCACGCGCACCGCCATCGGCGTTACCGGCAACCAGGGTGCTGTCGATCCTACCCGCTTTGAGAATCTTCCCGGCGTCGCTGAAGCGATTCGCGTTAGCAAGCCATACAAGCTGATCACTTTGGATTTGCGTCCGGAGAAGACGATCGTTCGCGTGGGAGATGCGACGATCGGCGGCGATGAACTGGCAATCATTGCGGGACCCTGCGCGATTGAGAGTCGCGCCCAGGCATTCGCCGTCGCCGAAACTGTCCGCCGCAGCGGCGCCCGTTTCTTTCGCGGCGGCGCTTTCAAACCGCGTACTTCGCCGTATGCGTTTCAGGGTCTTGGTGAAGAAGGTTTGAAGATACTCGCGGACGTCCGCGACGCCTATGGCCTAAAGATCGTCACGGAAGCTTTGGACGAGGCTGGTGTCGATCTCGTCGAGAAGTATGGAGACATGATTCAGATTGGCGCCCGCAATATGCAGAACTTCTCTTTGCTGCGCCGCGCCGGGAAATCAAAACTGCCTGTGCTTTTGAAACGGGGCTTGTCCGCGACGCTCGACGAGTGGCTGCTGGCCGCGGAATACATCATGTCTGAAGGCAATTACAACGTGGTGCTTTGCGAGCGCGGCGTCCGCACCTTCGCCCAACACACGCGAAACACGCTGGATCTCGCATCAATTCCGGCGGTGCGCCGCATCTCACACTTACCGGTGCTGGTCGATCCTTCGCACGGTACGGGCAAGAACTATATGGTAATTCCACTCGCCTGCGCGGGAGTTGCTGTCGGCGCGGATGGACTAATCGTTGAAGTTCACGACCAGCCGGAGAAGGCCCTTTCAGACGGCGCCCAAGCTTTGACGCTCGAGCAATACGAACAGCTTATTCAGGAGGTGCGACCAATTCACGAGGTCGTTGCACCTCAGCCGGTCGGATAATCATTCATCGAGCTGCGTCGATTAGTTCTCGCCGTTCAGAATAGTCGGAAGGTTCTTAGTAAAGAGTGAGCGCGGCATGACCTGATCGAATCCGGCCTCCTGCGCCGCGCGTTGCAGCTCGGTTTGCACATGCGAGAAGAATCCGACAATGGGAATGTCCTTCGTGTCCGGGTTTGCTTTGAGTGATCGTGCCAGTCCCATCAAATCCAGTTTTTCAGAATGTAAGTCGCAAATGATCAGCGCCGGCGCATTGCGCTGAATCACTTCCTGGACTCCATCCGCGTGACGCGGAAAGCTCACCGATACTCCCAAAGCTTCCGCGGTACCGCGAATCTTTGAAGCGAAGAAAAGGTCGTCTACGATTGCGACTACATTTCGGCTCATTGACGATTTCACATCCCTTTGTAATCAGGTCCGCCGCCACCTTCGGGCGTTACCCAGTTGATGATCTGGTACGGATCCATAATGTCGCACGTCTTACAGTGCACGCAGTTTGAAAAATTAATTTGCAGTTGTCGCCGCGGCACATTGCCGTTTGATTCGCTTGACCCGGTCGCTACCGCTCCCGGTTCTGACACTTCAACCATCTCGTAAACCGCGGCGGGACAAAAACGCTGGCACGGGTTGCCGTATTCTTCGGCGCAACGCGTGGCGCAGATGTTGGTGTCGAGGACGTGCAGATGTGCCGGTTGGTCTTCATCGTGAGCGACTGCCGCATGATAGACGTCGGTGACCTTGTTGAAAGTCACCTGCCCGTCGAATTTGAAATCCTGGTAACGTTGTGCGACGTCATCTCCGTGATAACCATACGCGGAGAGTTTCTGCATGGCCTCGTGCCCGGCTTCCTGATGGTCGCGATCGAGAATTCCCCAGGCGCGTCCGCCGGTGATGTACTGCAAGCCGGCGTTCGCCATCCCCAGCCAACGGCCATGGCGAAAGCCGGCGTGAAAATTTCGGTAGCGCCGCAGTTCCGGTGCAATCCAACTGCGTTGCACCCGATGCTCGTATTCTTTCAGAGTGCGGCTGGAATAATCGCCCTCGACCAGCGCCTCGAAAATTGTTTCGGCGGCCAGCATCCCACTCTTAATCGCTGAATGAATGCCCTTCAAGCGCGCGGCGTTGAGAAAGCCGGCGCTATCGCCAACAATCAAGACTCCATCGCTATACATTTTCGGCATCGCGTGCCAGCCACCGGCGGCGATCGCTTTAGCGCCGTAACGAATGAACTTGCCGCCGGCGAGCAACTTTGCGACAAAAGGATGCGATTTGAATCTTTGGAATTCGGCGTGCGGATCGATTAGCGGATCGCGGTAATCGAGTCCGGTCACGTAACCGATATTCAAGATGCGTTTCTGCATCCCGTAGATCCAGCCGCCGCCGTACGTCCATTGATCCGACGGAAAGCCAAGCGTATGAGTAACGCGGCCGGCCGGGTAGCGATCGTCCGGCAACTCCCAAAGCTCTTTGACACCAAGACTGTAAACTTGTGGTTCGCGCCCTTCATCGAGACCGAGTCTTTGAATTAGTTTCTTCGTGAGCGAACCGCGAACGCCTTCACCCAGCACCGTGACCTTCGCCAGCAGATCGACTCCGGGTTCGAAATTGGCTTTCTGCTTCCCTTCCTTGTCGATGCCTTTGTCGCCGGTCCGCACGCCGATCACGCGATCGTTTTCGCCGTAGAGCATCTCGGCCCCGGGAAATTCCGGAAAGATATTCACGCCAGCCGCTTCGCATTGCTCTCCGAGCCACGCCGTCAAGCGGTTCAGCGAAACGATGTAGTAGCCATGATTGTTGAGTGGCGGCGGGTTAATTGGCGATTTAATCGCTCGGCTCCTGGTGAGATAGAGAAACTGATCTTCCTTAACCTCGGATTCGAGCGGCGCGCCTTTCTCTTTGAAATCCGGAATCAGTTCGGCCAGACCGCGCGGATCCATTACTGCGCCTGAGAGAGTGTGCGCACCGATGGAAGATCCTTTTTCGATCACTGCGATTTGAATCTCGCCGAGGGCGTTTCCATTCTTCTCGTTGTGCCGGGAGATTAGGTTTGACAGATGCAGTGCCCCACTCAGATTCGCCGGACCGCCGCCGACGAACACGACATCCATCTCTAGACTTTCACGTTCCATAATGAGTTCAGGCCGAAGATGAAAAATGAATGGCCATTCAGTTTCGAGAGTATATCAGAGAGGAAGCGCGCACCGGCAAAGGCTCCGCAAGTCGGCAGTGGTTCAGTTTGGCCAAAGGTCGCAGAAACACGCACGAAGTAAGTGCACATTTCGCCTTACTTCGTGCGGGCTTCCACGTCATAACTTCACACTGCACCAGTACCCGCAAGTCAAAGTCCGGTTTTCGCGAGGTTTGATGTAAACTGGCGCCGCTCGTCCTAACCAACACCTGAGTTTGATAACGATGAACCCCAAACAAACGTGGCAAGCGCTCGTTGCTGTTGCTCTGATTATCTCCTGCTTATGTATTTTCCCTTCCCGCACGAACGCTTGCGGCCCGTTCTTTACCGACGCCCTCTTTGTGTTCACCAAGCACCCGGACTTTCCGCTGGAACAGTTTGCGAACGGCAAGATTGGCATCGTGCAACCGTCGTGGGCGCGGTCGTACCTGGTGGTTGCTTACCGCGCGCTCGCGGCTAACCCGCTGAGCGAGCGCGAGGCGAAGGACATGACCAGCCTGTGGAATGATCGCCTGAATCTCTCGGACAACTCAGGCAGCGAAACCGTGCCCAAGAGCTGGGCGGACGTTCGCAAGAAGGTGCCCGGCGCGCCGGAAATAAAGGAAGTACAAGTCTATCGGAATCGCGAGAAGCCTCACGAGTATGAAGAGTTTCTAAATTGCCAATATGAAGCGTTCGAAACGGCGAGCGCGACGCTGGAAGAACGAATCAAGATTTACGGCGCCGACAGTCCGAAAGTACGCGAGTGGCTGGCGGCCCAGGACGTCGTCTTCTCGAACTGTCATGAAGGCAACCAAATGCCTGAGTCCACGAATGATCAGGACCCGATGGTGCGCGCGGACCGGGCATATCAGACGGCCGCGGCAAACTTCTATGCTACGAACTACGACGCGGCCAAGCAGCAGTTTGACGCGATCGCTAAGGACAAGAACTCGTCTTATCGAATCGTTGCACCGTACCTCGCGGCGCGCGCAATGTTGCGCAAAGGCAGCTTCGCGGAAAAACCCGAGGAGGCTAAGCCGTCCTTGTCAGACGCTGAGCAGCGACTCAACGCGGTGCTCAAGGATCCATCCTTGAAACTTGCACATCATGGCGCGCAGCGGCTTCTGAACCTGGTCCGCGTGCGGCTGCACCCGCAAGAGAAGGCCCATCAACTGGCCGCGCAAATTATGAAGAAGGATGCCGCCGAGGATTTTAAGCAGGCGGTATGGGACTACACCTATCTCCTCGACAAATTGATCGGCGAAGACGACGAAGGCAAGAAACCGAATCTGCCTGCGGGGATCGGCTCAGACGATCTGACAGATTGGATCATTGCGATCCAGAGTGACGACGGCACGATCGCCGCGCACAGCATGGAGCGTTGGCAGAAGACGAAGTCTGTTCCCTGGTTATTGGCTGCGGTTCTCAACGCGGATGGCAAAACTGGCGGGCTAAATGAATTGTTGACTGCAGCTGCCACCGTGAATGCTTCATCACCGGCGTTTGCGACCGTCGCGTTTCATCGTGCTCGCTTGCTGAAAGCGGCGGGTCGGGTTGACGAAGGCCGAGCGGTGCTGGATCAAGTTCTGGGCGGAGATCGGCAGCAACTTACGCTATCGAGCGTCAACCTTTTTCTGAGCCAAAGAATGCTCTTCGCGAATAACCTCGACGCCTTCCTGCGCGACGCTCAACGAGAACCTGCCGGTTTCAGTGTCAACGATGATGGCCGCGAAGTTCCGATGGACCCGAAAGAGGCGGAAGAGACGGCTAAAGGTGCGAAGTTCTTTTTCGATCTGGATGCTGCCAATATCTTCAATCAAGCTATGCCCGCTGCCATGATTAAAGATGCAGCGCGGTCAAAGGTGCTGCCTCCGAACCTTCGTAAAGACGTCGCGCAAGCGGCCTTCGCTCGCGCTGCGCTCTTAGACGACCACGAATCCGCCAATCAGGCTGCGGTGGTAATGCAGGAGTACTATCCCGCAGTGAAAGAATTTCTGTCGGCCTACCAGCGGGCCACCACGCCAGATGCCAGACGATTCGCCGCGGCGTTTTTAAGTCTGAAATTCCCGGGCATCCGTCCGTATGTCTCAGCGGGCGTCGGACGCACCACCGCGGTAGACGACATCGACAGCTATCGCGATAACTACTGGTGCACCCAGCCACCCGTGCCGCAGGCAATTCCCTTAGGAGACGAAGATCCGCAGGAGGCAAATAAGAAGCGGCCGATAGCCGTGCCTGATTTTCTCAAGGCCGGCCAGGCGCTCGGCTCGCGACAATTTGCGACAGTGCAAGCCCTGGGCACCGGGCCGAACTACCTTTGCAAGGTCGCAATCGAATGGGCGACGGCTAATCCGAACGACCCGCGCTCGCCCGAAGCGTTGCATCTCGCCGTCCGCTCTACTCGTTACGGTTGCACCGACAAAGAGACCGGCAAATGGTCTAAGGCCGCGTTCGATTTGCTTCACAAACGCTACCCCAACACGAAATGGGCGAACGCCACCAAGTATTGGTTCAATGGATAATTCGCGAGGTGACACAGACTTCAGTCTGTGAAAGCACTATGACTCAACACAGACTGAAGTCTGTGCCACATTATCAAAAGGTGACCGAAAGCAAACACACCAACGCGCTAATCAACGAAACGAGTCCTTACCTACTTCAGCACGCGCATAATCCTGTCAATTGGTATCCATGGGGCGAAGAAGCGCTGGCAAAAGCCCGCGCTGAGAATAAGCCTATCCTGCTGAGCATCGGTTACTCGGCCTGCCACTGGTGTCACGTCATGGAGCACGAGTCGTTTGAGAACGAGGACATCGCGCAGCTGATGAATGAAAACTTCGTCAACATCAAAGTCGATCGTGAGGAACGCCCCGATCTGGATCAGATTTACATGACCGCGGTGCAGATGATGACCGGCCAGGGCGGTTGGCCAATGACCATGTTCCTCACCCCGGAAGGAGTTCCCTTTTACGGCGGCACCTACTTCCCGCCAAACGATCGTTACAACATGCCGGGTTTTCCGCGCGTGCTGCTGAGCGTGGCGGAAGCATATCGATCTCAACCGGAACAGGTGGCGAGCACGGTCACCAACATGCTCGGAGAACTACGCCGCATCGGAATCGCTGAAGAGTCTCGCGAGTTGCTGACGTCTGAGATTCTCGACAGCTCATACCGGCGAATTGCCAAAAATTACGATCGCCTTCACGGCGGATTCGGCGGAGCTCCAAAGTTCCCGCCCGCAATGACCCTCGAATTCTTTCTTCATACTCATTACCGTACCCGCTCAACTGAGTCTCTCGAAATCGTTCAGCAGACAGCACAGAAAATGGCCGAAGGCGGCATGTACGATCAGCTCGGTGGCGGCTTCCATCGCTACTCGGTCGATGCGAAATGGTTGGTGCCACATTTCGAGAAGATGCTTTACGACAACGCGTTGCTTTCGCGCTTGTACCTGCACATCTATCAACTGACGAAGGATCCCTTCGCGCGCCGCGTTGCTGAAGAGACCCTCGATTACGTCACCCGGGAAATGACTGACGCCGGCGGCGGATTCTATTCGAGTCAGGATGCCGACTCCGAAGGTGAAGAGGGCAAGTTCTTTGTTTGGACGCGCGACGAGGTTGCTGAGATCCTTGGCGAAAAGAGCGCCGCGGTTTTCTCCAATTACTACGACGTAACAGAAGGTGGAAACTTCGAAGGCAATAACATCCTTCACGTTAAGGACACGCTGGAGGATGTCGCTCACAAACACGACCTTACCGTCGAGCAGGCCAGCGAGGTGATTCGGCAAGGCCGGCAAAAACTCTTCGATGTTCGCGAGCAACGCGTGAAACCTGGGCGCGACGAGAAAGTCCTAACCGCATGGAATGGCTTGATGCTGGCGAGTTTCGCAGAAGCCGCGGCAATTCTCGATCGCAGTGACTATCGCGACATCGCGCGCGCAAACGCGAAATTTCTGCTGACCGAATTACGCCGTGACGGGGTGCTGCTCAGAACGTGGAAAGACGGCCAGGCGAAGCTCAATGGCTATCTGGAAGATTACGCCAGCCTGATAGACGGATTAATCACGCTGTACGAAGCCACCGGCGAGCTTGATTGGATCGCCTCGGCAATCGAACTCGCGGAGAAAATGATTGAACAGTTCTGGGACGATGAGGCGGGCGGCTTTTTCTTCACGGGTAAGAGTCACGAGCAACTCATCGTCAGATCGAAAGAGTGGCTTGATAATGCAACTCCCTCAGGAAATTCTATCGCGGCGCTCGTCCTTCTCAAGCTAAACGCGCTGACTGGTAATGATGATTACCGGCGTCGGGCGATCACGATCTTTCGGCTGGCGGCCGACCAGGTACGACGGTATCCTTCAGCGTTCGGCCTGGCCTTGCAGGCCCTGGATTTCTACCTATCGCCGCCGCTGGAAGTGGTAATTGTGAGTCGGGACGACAGCCCCCAATTTCACCAGCTCCGCGCGGCCCTGAACGCGACCTACCTTCCGAATCGCGTAATTGCCGCATGCACCACTGACTGCGACCGGGCGGTTGAGCTCCTGCCGCTCTTCCAGGGTCGAACTTCTACCGAGACCGCGACAGCGTATGTTTGCCGGTCGCATTCCTGTCAGGCGCCTGTCTCGTCGGCGGAAGAACTGCTGCGACAGCTTGATGCGGCTCGCCCTTGATGGGCATTTTTCCTCAGACGGACCTCTTTTCTACCTTTTTCCCGAAAAACCCGTTGACTTACGGCATGTGGCCCGCTATTCTCTAAGTGGCCAACAATGTTGGCCAATGTCTTGTTCTTACAAGCTGCGGTTTTTGTGCAGCCTTCAAATTAACCCTCACCAGTCAGTTTCCATCGCCTTCTCGGGAGAATAATGTTACGCCTTAATTGGAAAAGTCTGTTGTTGCTGGCCGCGGTCTCGGTTGCCGGCGCAGCAATCCTGGTCGCCGGAGTCCTTTGGACCGTGCGGCTGCCGCTGCTTGGTTGGAGCGGCATTGTCATGGTTGCGTTTCTCGCTGCGCTTACCGTCGCCTCGAGCCGTTTCATCGTCCCCGTGACTAATGCTGATGGTTCAAGCGAAACCAACAAATCAGTCGCTGACGCCTTCATCTTTTTGGGAGTAAT
>JBIOZK010000005.1:0-81382 GCA_044870975.1 Pyrinomonadaceae bacterium | reverse complement strand
CAAGCGAGTTCACAGGTATGCCGTGTCAGAAGCCCGACCGTAAGGGAGGGCCGGCTGCGCGGTTCGATTCCTTGGCGGCAACCCGTACCGGGACCTGCCCTCCCTCACGGTCGGGCTTCTGATGCGGTCGCTTGACTCTAAATTTAGAATTATTATAATTCCAGCATGGCTAGGCAGAAGACCAAATCGGCGGCGGTGGCTTTGACCCGCCAGCGTCAGGTGGTGCTCGATGCAGTTCAGGCGGGCGATCATCATCCCACGGCCGCCGAGGTCTTTGACGCAGCTCGTCAGCAATTGCCGGGTATCAGCTTTGCGACGGTTTATAACTCGCTGCGGTTTTTGCGAGACGAAGGTTTGGTGCATGAGATTAAGTTTGGCGATGGCGCCAGTCGCTATGACCGGGAAACAGATCGACACGACCATGCGATTTGTTCAGAGTGCGGCAAGCTGGTCGATTTTGATTTGCCCGGGACGGTGGCATTGATTCGCGCGGCGGCGCGCGCTTCGAAGTTTAAGGCCGAGTCGGTTCATCTGACGCTGGTCGGCCTGTGTCCGAATTGCCGCGATAGTAAATAGACAATTCGTTTTTAATTCCGAGACGCCGCCCGGCGATTCCGCGCGGCCACAACAACTGAGGAGGAAGAATGTCAGTAGCAGGTACAGCAGTAGCAGCAACTTATGATTCAGCTCAGGTCGGCAAACCCGCCCCTGATTTTGATATTCCATCAACCAAGAACATTGAAAAACTGAATGAGCCGGTGAAGCTTTCCGATTATCGAGGCAAGTGGGTAGTCCTGCTTTTTTATCCGCTCGATTTTACCTTTGTATGTCCGACTGAACTCACGACTTTCAGCGATCGTTATGAAGACTTCGAAGGAGTGGGCGCCGAAATAATCGGCATCTCGACCGACTCGGCGTTTTCGCATCGCGCCTGGCTGCGAACGCCACGCGACAAGGGCGGCGTCGAAGGTCTTCGCTTCCCGCTGGGTGCAGACATCACGAAGAAGATGTCGAAAGACTACGGCGTGCTGATCGACGATAAGGGCATTGCCCTTCGTGGTTTGTTCGTAATCGATCCCGAAGGCGTGCTGCGTTACAAAGTTGTGCACGATCTGAATATTGGTCGCTCGGCTGAAGAGACGTTGCGCGTGATCCAGGCGTTGCAGACTGGCGGCCTCTGCCAGGCTGAGTGGCGGCCGGGTCAGGAAACGATCAAGGCGTAACCAAACGGTGTTGAAGCCGGCGCCGAAGTTTTAGGGTGTAGGGTGTAGCAAGGACAAACAAAGGCGAATAGGAAAGCTTTACTACTTCAAGGATTTTATTCGCCACGTACGCTCACGCGATCGATATTTAGTCCGTCTACACCCTACCACCGACACCCTATCCCCTTGTAGCAATCCCCTGGCTGACGGTCGGGCTTCCGACACAATGGTGGAGATGCAATTATGCCGATGAGAATTGGGACCCCTTTGCCTTCGCTTGAAGGCGCAACTGAATGGCTTTCGGGTTCGGCGGGCGAAGCCCTAAGGGATGCTGAAGGCCAGCCGCTGCTCATTCACTTCTGGTCAGTGAGCTGCGGGATGTGCAAAGACAACTTGCCGCGCGTAACTGAATGGCGGGAAAAATATCGCGAGGCTGGTTTGCGAACCATCGCGATTCATATGCCGCGATATCCCGAAGACACTAACGTCGAGACAGCGCGCGACACTGCTGAAAAGAACGGAATCACAGAACCGCTTGCCGTGGACAACGAACACAAGCTGCGCGACGCTTTTCAAAACGAGCACGGCTACGTACCGGCGTATTACTTGTTCGACGAACAGCACAAGCTAAAAAGTTTCGCGGCCGGCGAATACGGTACGAAGGTGATGGAGCCCGCCCTGGAAAGGTTACTGGGCGCGACGCGCTCGGCTATCGGCGCCGCTTCTTAAGGTCACTTAGGCGGCTGCGTATTGGTATGTCGGCGAAGGAGCGACCGAAGGCGGCGCGAAACTTCTTAATTCATCGTCGTCCAGGAGTAAAAGCGCGAGTTTGTCGGACTCGCTGGGACGGCCAAGAAAATAACCCTGGCCTTCATCGCAGCGCAGCAAACGCAGAAAGGCCAACTGGTCCTCAGTCTCTATTCCTTCCGCGATTACTTTCTTTCGCAGGTTATGCGCCAGCGTAATAATCGCCATCACCAAAGCTGCATCGTCCGGGTCGCGCGTGGCGTCCTTTACGAATGACGCATCGAGCTTCACAGAGTCGATGGGCAGTCGTTTTAAATAACCTAAAGAAGAATAGCCGGTGCCAAAATCGTCAATAGCGATCTTGACGCCCATGTTTCGCAGGGCCGTAAGCGTGCGGATGCCGGCGTCAGGATCCTGCATGAGACTAGTCTCCGTGACTTCAATTTCAAGACTTCGCGCAGGCAGGCCGCTGGCTTCCAGAATCTCAGCTACGGTATCGGGAAACTTTTCCTGCTGCAGCTGCTGCGGCGAAACATTTACCGAGATCCGAAAGTCGGTCAAGCCTAGATCGTGCCATCTGTTTGCCTGTTCGCACGCGGTTCGTAATACCACTTCGCCCAGTTGAACGATCAGTCCCGTTTCCTCAGCCAAAGGGATGAAGTCTGCGGGCGGACGCAAGCCGCCCTCACGGTCATTCCAACGCACCAACGCTTCTGCACCCACGATCTTCTTCGATTGAATATCGACCTGCGGTTGGTAATGAACTACGAAATCGCCGTCGGCTAAAGCCTTCTCAAAGCGTTCGATAGCCCTGGCTTTCAGTTTTTGACAGGCGGCCGCGCTGCCCAATCGACGCTGATGATCGACGGCCCGGGAAACGACCTTTCGCACCTGCGCCAGGTCAAAGGGCTTCGTCACATAGTCAAAGACCCCTGCCCGCATTGCGTCAATCGCGGATTCGATCATGCGGGCGCCGGAGATCATCACGACGACTGATTCAGGCGCGAGGTTGTTGAGGTAGGGCAGCATCTCGAGGCCGCTCATGTCCGGCATATTGATGTCGGTCAGAATCAAGTCGAAAGTTTCTGCTCGCAGGGTCGCCAACGCGTCAGCGGCGGAGCCGGACGTCATGCAGTCATACGATCTGCTTAAGGCTTCAGCGAGTATCGAGCTAATTTCATTGTCGTCATCGACGATTAGAATGCGTGGTCTGGGCTCGTTCATATCAACTTTTCTCCGTAGGGAACGAGCGTTTGGCAACACGGGTGCCAATCTCACATCGGCACAAACCAGCGGTATTTCTCCGTTTTTCAATTGATGGCCGCCGAATTCTGCCGCAGCAGCCTCAGCGAACGTGCAGAAATCTGCAGTTGCGCAAGCAGCCGCGGCGAAGACCAACAGCGACACTTAATAGGAACAGGCATCATCCTCAGTGAATCAACTGTGCTTTGCAGTCAATTACATCGGGTGAATTGGTGAAGGTTCTCCTTTAACTAACTCGTGGGCATTTCGCAGCCGGAAAATCGTCGGTATGGCTGTTGCACAAGCAGCTTGCTACAAGAAATAGATTTAATCCGACGGGCGTTCGCGGTCATAGGACGATTGCTATGCGGAAGATTCAGGGATACGTCACATCAATTCTCCTCGGCAGTCTCATTTATTTGGGCCTTCCCGGAAAGTCTGCGCGCGCCGTCACACCCGACGGCATTTCGCAAAAGCTGTCGGCCGATCTAATTCGCGAGGCTCAGCGCTCAAACAGCGGCGAACGGGTCAATCTGATCGTTCAATTCAAGGGGACATCAGCAACGGCTATTACTGCTCTGCTCTTGAATCTGACCGCGAAGGTAACGCGCCGGCTTGATGCTCTGAACATGCGGGCAGTCGAGCTGCCCTGGAATACTTTGGCAGCGCTCGCCGCCAGCGACCAGGTGCGGTTCATCTCGCCGGACAGACAAGTTGCGAACCTGGGGCACCTCGAGGCGACCACGGGCATGGCCAATGAGCGTGTGCAGACCAACACGCTGCTGGGCGGATTATTGACCACCACAACCGTGTACGACGGCAGCGGCGTCGGCATTGCCGTTGTTGATTCCGGCATCGATGCGGGACACGTAGCCTTTCGGAATCAACTCGGGCTTAGCCGCGTGGCTCTCAGCCGGGACTTTACCGGAGAGAATCGCACTGATGATGTCTATGGTCACGGAACTCACGTAGCTTCGATCGCCGCCGGCAACAATCAAATCGGCGATGGCGATTACACAGGCATCGCCCCTAACGCCAAGCTCCTGAATCTACGAGTGCTTGATTCGCAGGGCACCGGTTCAACCTCGAATTTATTGGCGGCTTTGGATTGGGTGTTGATGAACCACAATCTCTATAACATTCGGGTCGTCAACATGAGCGTCGGCACGGCGGCCATCGATTCATACCGTGACGATCCTTTATGCCAGGCTGTCAGACGCCTGGCGGACGCCGGCATCGTGGTGGTGACTGCGGCCGGCAACAACGGCAAGGATCAGGACGGACGTAAAATTTACGGCCAGATTCACTCGCCGGGCGATGAGCCTGCGGCGATTACTCTGGGAGCGTCGAACAGCTTTGGCACCGACGCGCGGGGTGACGACAGTATCACCAGCTACAGCTCGCGCGGACCAACTCGCAGCTTTGCCATTGACGAAAACGGCACGAGGCATTACGACAATCTGCTAAAACCGGATCTGGTTGCACCCGGCAACAAAATCGTCGGCGCGGCGGCTGCGGGAAATTATTTGCTAACGACTCATCCTGAATTAGACGCGAACGTTAGCAGTGACAATGGTCGCCGGATGATGTACCTGAGCGGTTCGTCCATGGCCGCGCCCATCGCCGCCGGGGCAGCCGCAGTCATGCTGCAGGCGAATCCAAATCTTACGCCCAGCCTCGTCAAAGCGATCCTGACATTTACCGCGCAGCCGCTGCCGGGAGCGAACACCTTTGAACAGGGCGCAGGCGAAATAAATATCGATGGCGCGGTGCGATTGGCGAAAATCGTTCGCCCGGATTTATCAGGCTCAACCGCGTTGGGCAGTCCCCTTTTGACCAGCCCGGCGCCAGTCAAACAAACGATCATTACCGGACAGACATTCAATTGGTCCGCCGGCATAATCTGCAATCACACCTTCGCAGTCAGTAATGAATTGATCACGAAATACCAGAAGGTGTATGGTACTGGCTTCAGTCTCTCCGAAGGCATTATAGAATCCCCCGCAGGACAATCTGTTGATACCAACAAGCTAACCGGTGGTGTGTTTCTCGTCAGAAATGCGGTCACTAGTGACGGGGGCACTATCGGTGAAGGAATGCCGTTTCTAGATCTCAGCTATCTGCTGGGCGACGGCCTTCTCCTACCTGAGGGCATTCTAGTAGGTGACGGAATCATGGTCGGCGACGGCATCCTGGTCGGCGATGGGATTCTGGTCGGCGACGCTACAGTAACTACGGTCGCCGGAGACGACACTACTTGCATGAAGTGATAGATCGGTTGGAAGTATTGACCGAATGGCATGGGCGCTCGTAACAACTGCGCCCCATCTAAGAAGACTCTCTCCTCGAGATGAATGGAAAGGTGCCTTCCGCCCGACAGGTTGGCTTTAGTTGGACTCAGATCTTTTCGCCCTTGGGCGTTTTAAGGTCCAAGAGGCATAGAAGTCAGGCCGGTACGCCGCCGCAAAAACGTACCACGCACGACTTCAGAATTAGCCAATCCCTGTAAAGCTTTTCTGAACTCGTTCGAGAAAACGAGGTGAGATGAAAAACGGTCGCCCCGCCGTAAAAAGGATAGGTCTCTGGTTATTGATGCTGTGTGCGTTGAGCGTCATGTTTATTCCGCAGCAGGCCGCACGCCTGCGAGCGCGTCCTGGCTCGCCGCATGCACACAAGATTTCGCGCGACGTAATCGAGAAGGCTCGCGGCATTTCTCAAAATCAGGCCGTCCCGTTGATTGTTCAGCTCAATGACCGAGTCGATTCGACCTTTGAGTGGGACGTGACCAGGAAAGCGGGTCGTCTGCGCGGAGCAATGCTGAAGCATTTCAATCTTCGAGCCATTGAAGTCCCGGCGAAATTTGTCGATGACCTCGCGACGCGCGCTGACGTCGATTTCATTTCCCTTGATCGGCAAAACGTAGCGTTCGGCCACGTCACCGCCACGACCGGAGCAGATGCCGTTCGCATGACTGCCGGGATTAATACGAGCGGGCTGGACGGTACCGGCATTGGAATCGCGGTGCTCGATTCGGGAATTGATTTAGAGCACACCGCCTTCCTCGATCGCCGTAACAACTGCCGGATCGTGGCGAATGTCGATTTCACCGGCGAGGGCCGCACCGACGATCCCTACGGGCACGGAACTCATGTAGCTTCGATCGCTGCCGGTAACGGCCGCATCTCGAATGCGGAGTTCACTGGAATTGCGCCGAACGCCAGCCTGATCAATCTGCGAGTCCTGAACTCAGCGGGCACCGGTAATGTCTCATCGGTTTTGAACGCGCTTGATTGGGTGCTGACGCATCGCTCGCGTTACAACATTCGCGTGGTGAATATGAGTCTCGGCGCGCCGGCGATCGATTCCTACACTTATGATCCAGTCTGCCGCGCGGTGCGCAAGCTGGTTGATGCCGGAATCGTGGTGGTCGCGGCTGTCGGCAATAACGGTGTGACAAATGGCGGCCAGAAGATTTACGGCCAGGTGCATTCACCGGGCAATGAGCCGTCGGCGCTTACGGTCGGGGCCACCAACACCTTCGGTACCGACGACCGCAGCGATGATGTGGTCACGACTTACAGTTCGCGCGGGCCGACGCGCAGCGCCTACGTCGATTCGCAGGGTCTCAAACACTACGACCATTTGATCAAGCCCGATATCGTGGCGCCGGGCAACAAGATCATCGACGCGGAATCACCGGACAATTATTTGGTGACGCATAACCCGTGGCTGGACGCGGGCGTGAGCGAGGCGCCGCGGCGTCGCATGATGTACATGAACGGCTCTTCGATGGCGACGCCAATGGCTGCGGGCGCAGCTGCGTTACTGTTGCAGGCAAACCCGAGATTGACGCCGAACCTGGTGAAGATGGTGCTGATGTACACGGCGCAGCCACTGTCCGGCTACAACATGCTCGAACAGGGCGCCGGCGAAATAAACATCGAAGGAGCTGTGCGTCTGGCGCGTGCGATCCAGCCAAACCTGCTGACAAACACTTTGGTAGGTGCGCCACTTTTGGCGGGCCCAACGCCGCTGCCGCAATCGACCATCGCCGGTCAGACCTTTAACTGGGGCCAGTCGATTATTTTCAAATATAACTTCGGGACCGGGCTCGACCTGATTACGAAGTACCAGGGAATTTACGGTTTAGGCGTGCTGGTCAGTGATGGAGTACTGGTCAGTGACGGGGTGCTGGTCAGCGATTCGATGCTGTCTAGCGGAGTGGCGCTCGGTGACGGCGTCCGCCTTAGCGACGGCACGCCGCTGGCCGGTGGAACCCTGTTCATGAATTCGGGCGTGCTCGTCAGCGACGGAGTACTCGTCAGTGACGGCCTCGTCGTCAACGACGGGGTGCTGGTTAGCGATGCGCTGCTTGGCCCTGATTCAAATCTCCAGGCGATGTCGGCGACAACGCACGGCGATCCCAGCACCGTGACCGTTGTGCCGGTTGATACCGGCCGCGATTGTTTGAAGTATTAACCTTAGTCTCAGTTTGAACCGAAGTAAGGAGTGAAATGATAACTCAAACGCCCACGCTCTTTGAGCACCCGAATCTGGCGCTCTCCTCGTTATCCATCCCCGACCCTCTAAGAGTGACCCGCTTAACGAATGAGAACGCCTCCGAAGTATTAAGCTTTCTCGGCGAACGTTCCCTGCATAACGTAGTGATGACCGGAAAGATTCTCGACAACGGAATCGAAAGCGATTTCAATCGCGGCATTTTCTATGGTTGTTACAATGCGGTGGGAATTCTCGCCGGGGTTGCGCTCATTGGTCACGCGATCTTCATTGACGCGCGTTGTGATGAAGCGCTGCGACAAATTGCGAAGCTGGCTCAACAATCCGCCCGCACGCACATGTTGATGGGCGAGCAGGAAGTGATTGCGAGCTTCTGGAAACACTTTGCACCAAATCGACACCCAACTCACCGCATTTGCCGCGAGCTTCTGCTCGAACTCACGCAGCCGCCATCTCAAGCTGAATCCGCAGTCAATCTGCGGAGGGCCCGCTTAAGTGACCTGCCGCACATAATGCCCGTGCACGCTGACATGGCATTTGCGGAGAGCGGGGTACACCCATTGCAAGCCGACCCCGACGGATTTCGCCAACGCTGCGGGCGTCGAATCGAACAAGGCCGAACCTGGGTCGTAGTGGAGCAGGATCAGCTCATTTTCAAGGCTGATGTTGTCAGCGAGACGCCCGCGGTAACTTACCTGGAAGGCATCTATGTGCACCCGGAATTTCGTGGCCAGGGACATGGTTCGCGCTCACTGGCGGAACTCGCGCGCAGGTTGCTCGAGCGAACCAAATCGATAGTTGTGCTGGTCAATCAAGAGCAGCCACAGGCGCAGGAATTCTTCCGAAAGCTGGGCTTTACCCCCAATGGCTGGTACGATACCCACTTTTTGCAAACGCCGCCGGAGCTGTCATAGCGACAGCTGTCGGACCAGGAGAGTTTGTCATGAACCGACAAGTGACAAATTGGATTCAAACCATATATGCTGACGGCTATCGCCGCCGCTTTGACGGGGTACGCCCTTCAACGTACCACGCACGACTTCAGACTCAGTTAACCCGTGTAAAGCTTTTCTGAACTCGTCAGGAAAACAACGAGGTCATATGAAACTTACTTGCCCCAAACTCAAATTCATCACTCTAATTGTGCTTTTGGCTGGCGTCTTAAGCCTTAACTTTATTCCCCAGCCGGTTGGCGCTTCCGGCTCAGGCTCAGGTTCAGGCTCGCGCAAACGTTCTCCGCGTTCTCCGTTTTCACACAAGATTTCGCAGGACGTTGCAGAGAAAGCGCGGACCGTTACCGCCAATCAAACGATTCCGGTCATTGTTCAACTAAATGATAAAGCCAATCCAAACTTCGACTCGGAGCTCAAAAAGAAGTCCGGCCGATTGAAGGCAACGCTGCGGCAATTCAATGCTCGCATTGTCGATCTTCCGGCGAAGAGCGTCGATGAATTGGCGTCGCGCCCGGACGTAGATTTTATTTCGCTCGATCGTCAGAACTATTCATTCGGTCACGTCACGACTACCACCGGAGCAGACGCTGCCCGGCTGACAGCGAATCCGAATCAAACCGGATTGGATGGCACGGGAGTCGGAATCGCAATTCTCGACTCAGGGATCGACTCAACTCATACGTCCTTCCTGGATCGTCGTGGTCGTTCGCGCGTCGTCGTGAGCCAGGACTTTACGGGCGAGGGCCGTATAGACGATCCGTTTGGCCACGGTACGCACGTAGCAGCCATCGCCGCCGGCAACGGTCGCATTGCAAACGCCCAATTCACCGGCATCGCATCCAACGCCAATCTATTGAACCTGCGGGTGCTGGGCGCCAATGGTTCGGGCAAGGTGTCATCAGTTCTGAGCGCCCTGGATTGGGTGATGGCAAACCGCGCCAGCTACAACATTCGCGTGGTCAATATGAGTATCGGCGCGCCGGCCGTCGATTCGTATGTCTACGACCCCGTCTGTCGCGCCGTCCGCAAGCTGGTTGATGCAGGCATCGTGGTCGTCGCCGCCGTCGGCAACAACGGCGTCAGCAGCTCCGGCAAGAAAATCTACGGCCAGGTCCATTCACCGGGCATTGAACCTTCAGCGATTACCGTCGGCGCAGCCAACACCTTCGGCACCGACGAACGTAGTGACGACGGCGTCGCTACCTACAGCTCGCGCGGACCGACTCGCAGCAGTTACGTCGATTCCGGCGGTGTCAGGCACTACGACCATTTGATTAAGCCTGACCTGGTCGCGCCGGGAAATAAGATCATCAATGCCGAGGCGCGCAACAATCATCTGGTGGCTACCAATCCGTGGCTCGATGCCGGCGTGAGCCGGATCGACGGCCGGCGCATGATGTTTCTCAATGGTTCTTCAGTAGCCACGCCCGTTGTCGCCGGCGCCGCCGCTCTGCTCTTGCAAGCTGAGCCGAATTTGACGCCAAACATCGTCAAGATGCTCTTGACCTATACGGCGCAACCGCTTGCGAAATTCAATATGTTCGAGCAGGGAGCGGGTGAACTCAACATCGAGGGTGCAGTCCGTCTCGCCGGTCTGATGAGAAAGAATTTGGCGGCGCAGGTCGGCGCACCTCTCTTGACGATCACTGGAACGCCGATGCCCCAGACGAAGATTGCGGGACGAAGCTTCTATTGGGCGCAGGGAATCATTCTCAAGCAGAACTTCGCCACCGGTTCCGACCTGATCACGAAGTATCAGGGCATCTATGGGCTGGGCGTGCTGATGAGCGACGCGGTTATGGTCAACAACGGCACGCTGGTCGCCAACTCGATGCTCTCGAACGGCGTTCGTCTGACCGACAACGTCCGCGTCAGCGACGGCACGACGATGGCCGGCGGCACATTGTTTCTGAGTTCGGGTGTGCTGGTCAGTGACGGCGTGCTCGTCAGTGATGGGGTCCTGGTCAGCGATGGTGTCCTCGTCAGCGATGCGATCCTCGGGCTCAATTCAAATGTCCAGGGCATGTCGACGACGACGCAGGCCGATCCCATGAAGGTCTCAGTGGTGCCGACTGATAACGGCCGTGACTGTTTCAAATACTAGTCTTCAGTTTCAGTGAGTGAAGCCCCCCAGGTGAAGGAGTATCAATGATAGCTGAATCAAAAGTGCTCTTGGAGCACCGGTCGGCGCTCGCTTCATTATCGGCGCCACCGCTCGTCACCACCCGGCTCACCGTTCAGGATGAACCCGAGGTGCTCCGGTATCTGGCGCAACGAGCGCTGCACAATGCGGTAATGATGGGACTGATTAGAGACAACGGCGTTGCCAGCAAATTTAATCGCGGCACGTTCTACGGGTGCCGTGATGAGGCCGGCGCGCTGGTTGGCGTGACACTGATCGGCCACGGCGTTTTCATCGACGCCCGCGATGAAGCAGCGCTGCGGCAATTCGCCAGGCTGGCCCAGGATTTTCCCCGCGCGCACATGCTGATGGGCGAACAGGAAATGGTCCAACGGTTCTGGAAATTCTATGCGCCAAACGGCCAACCGAAGCGTCGTCTCTGTCGTGAGATCCTATTCGAAATGACTGAGCCACCATCCTCGTCGGCGCGCACTAATCTGAGGCTCGCTCATCTCTGGGATTTATCGCGAGTCGTCCCCGTGCATGCCGCCATGGCCTTTGAAGAGAGCGGGGTAAATCCGCTGCAGGTCGACCCGGACGGATTTCGCCAACGCTGCCGTGCTCGCATCGAGAAACAACGGACCTGGGTGTTGGTGGAGCAGGATGAACTGGTTTTCAAAGCCGACATCATCAGCGATACGCCCGAAGTTGTTTATCTCGAGGGCGTTTACGTACATCCTGACCATCGCCGAAAAGGACAGGGTTCACGGTGTCTGACCCAGTTGACGCGGACATTATTGAATCGAAGCAAGGCTGTTAGCTTGCTGGTCGATGAGGAGCGCCAACCGGCGCAAGCATTCTTCAAACAGCTCGGATTCGTTTCTCGTGGCCTCTACGACACGATCTTCCTGCGAACCGAAATGCAATCGTCTTAGCCCCAGTCAGCGCCGCGCGGCGCCGGACTTTATCAAAGGGAAATGTGATGAACCGACAATCATTGATCCGCGCTTACATGCTGACCATCATCGCGGCCGCAGTTGGCGCCATCGTTTATTCTTTGTGGCACTTCCCCACCGAGCGGATAGACGGCAGACTGTTGGCGCTCACGGTTTTGACCATCGTCGTCAGCTCGCGCTTGACCATCAGAATCCCTCGCATCAGTGGCCATATCTCCGTCTCGGACACCTTCTTCTTTCTGACGATTCTGATTTACGGTGGCGAAGCTGCCGTGCTGCTGGCGGCCCTGGAGGCCTTCTCTTCATCGGTTCGTTTCAGCAAAAAGTCCATACCAATTAGCCCGCTAACCATTGCTTTCAACGGCGCGATGATGGCGTGCTCGACCTTCATCACGGTGATGGTCGTGCGCTTGTTCTTTGGCGACGTCGGCGCGCTGCGCCACGGCCCGTTCTCAGCCCAGTTCGTCGCGGCGCTCTGCATAATGGCCTTAGTTCAATACGTAAGCAATTCATCACTCGCGGCCATCTACAGCGCCCTGAAATCGCACGAACAGGTTTGGCATACATGGACCAAGTATTATCTCTGGGCTTCGATCACTTACTTTGCCGGGGCTTCAACCGCCGGCATCGCCGCGAAGATGACCGATACGGCCGGCGTCTATGCTTTGGTGGCCATGACTCCGATCGTCGCAATCGTTTATTTCACCTATCGCACCTATCTGCGCAACATCGAAGTGATGGCGGCCGCGGCGAAGGCCGAAGCCGCCGCCGCGCATGCCGCGGAAGCCGAGCAACACGTCGCGGAACTGAATCACTACATCGCGGAGCAGAAACGCATCCGCGAACAATTCACCCAGATTGAAAAGATGTCAGCCCTGGGCGAGTTGGCTTCGGGCGTCGCGCACGATTTCAACAACACCCTCGCCGGAATTCTCGGTCGCGCCCAGTTGCTGCAGGACACGCGCGATCCGCGCAAAATCCAGGCGGGTCTGAACATTATCATCAAGACCGCCAAGGACGGCGCGAAGACGGTCAAACGGATCCAGGACTTTGCGCGCCAACGGCGCGACCACGATTTTCAATTGGTCGACGTGCGTCAACTGCTGTTCGACGTCGCTGAGATTACGCGCCCGCGTTGGAAGAACCGCGCTGAGGCAGCCAACGTGCACATCAATCTCGAGATGCATTGCCCGCACGACCTGATGATCACCGGCGACGAATCAGAGATGCGCGAGGTTTTGGTCAATCTCGTATTCAATGCGGTTGACGCCATGCCAAAAGGCGGTGACCTCGTCCTTTCGGCCAGGAAAACCAAGGACGCGATCGAAATTTCGGTCGGCGACACCGGCACGGGCATGAATGAAGAGACGCGGCTCCGCGTTTTCGATCCCTTCTTCACCACCAAAGATCAACTGGGAATGGGTCTCGGGCTCGCGGTCAGCTACGGCATCATTCGCCGCCATGACGGCACCGTCGACGTCGAATCGCAACTCGGCGTGGGCAGCACCTTCCGCATTCGCTTGCCAATTCCTACAGCTACCGAAGCAGCTCTGACTACGCAAAGTCTCTTTCCCCTGCCGGCTGCCCGCGCCAAGTCAACGCGGCCGCGCATCCTGGTCGTTGATGACGAGGAACACGTGCGCGATCTGCTGCACGACATCCTGAAAACAGAAGGATGCGACGCAGTCGTCGCCAGCGGCGGTTACCAGGCCTTGTCGTTATTGGAAAAAGGAAATTTTGATGCCGTCTTTACCGACGTCGGGATGCCGGACATGAACGGCTGGGAGCTGGCCCGCGCCGTCCGGGAACGCGATCGGAACATCGCTGTCGCGGTAATTACCGGATGGGGCGAAGCCTTTGGCTCACAAGACCAAAAAGCTGCTCATGTAGACTGGGTGATAGCGAAGCCTTTTGAGCGACACCAAATCGCGGAAATGACTCACGAGATTGCGCGGCGTCGGCGCCGTTTGTCATCGTCAGGCGTCGTGGCCGCGTAGGCCACTCGATTTAAGATCCGTTAGTCACCCCGTTCGCGGCTTCCAAATCATAACGCTCAAGCTTCCGCTGCAATGTCGTGCGATCAATTCCCAGAATGCGCGCGGCCGCTTGCTTGTTTCCGCCAGTCCGCGAGAGCACGCGCAGGATGTGCCTGCGTTCTATCTCACTCAGCGGCAGCAGCACCTCATCGTCCGTGACCGGTTCCGCGCGATAGCCGTTGGTTTCCTTTCCGGCCGCTTTGAATGAACGTCGCACCCGCTCGGGTAGATCTTCGGGCCGCACGATCTGATCGCAAAGCGCGGTGGCGCGCACAATCGCGTTCTCCAACTCGCGAATATTGCCAGGCCAATCGTAATTTTCGAGCATCCACAACGCTTCTTTCGAAAAGCCGAGTGGACGCGCCTCGGGTCCTAACGTGCGCTCGGCGAAATACTTCGCCAGCGGGCGAATGTCTTCACGGCGCTCACGCAAAGCCGGCAAATGAATCGTCACCGCATTCAAACGATAGAGCAGATCCTGCCGGAAACGTCCCTGACGGACTTCATCTTCTGCGTCACGATTCGTGGCCGCGATCACGCGCACGTCCACGCGCTGAGTTTGATTGGAACCGACGCGGCGAATCTCACCTTCCTGTAAAGCACGCAGCAACTTCACCTGAAACGCGGGGGTTGTCTCTGTAATTTCATCCAGAAAAACGGTCCCGTTGTCAGCCTCCTGCCAAAGACCGCGGCGGTCAACGGTGGCGCCGGTAAACGACCCACGAACATGACCGAATAGTTCTGATTCGATCAGCTCCGCAGGCAGTGCGCCACAGTTGACGGCAACGAACGGTTTCTCAGTGCGGGCGCTGCGACGATGAATCGCGCGCGCGACAATCTCTTTTCCAGTTCCGGACTCGCCGGTGATTAGCACCGGCAGGTTGGTTGACGCCACGCGTCCGACCAGCTTCATCACCTCAACGAACGCGGCACTAACGCCAACCAGATCGATGTCTGAGGTGTAGACCGAAGGCGAAGGCAATTCGTCGCTGTTGCTGGGGCGCGCTCGTTTTTCAATTCCATTGCGCACCGCTTGCGAGATGCGCTTCACGTCAGAAATCTCAAACGGCTTCATCAAATAGTCGTAGGCGCCGGACGAGACCGCATCCAGGGCGCCGACGGCCGAGCCGTGTCCGGTCATCAAAACTATCTGCGCTTCCGGCTGTTCTTCATTAAAGCTGCGAAGCACGTCATAGCCTTCAAAATCGTTCTTACCGCTCAGCTTTACATCACAGAAGACGAGCGACCACGCTTCGCCGCGCAACAAATCGAGCGCGCGATCAGCGGACTCCGCTTCGGTGACATTCCAGCCTTCGTTGCTGAGAACTTCGGCAACGTTACTGCGGATCAATTCGTCGTCATCGACGACCAGGGCTTTCAAATCGGGCATTTTTGTATGATTTATTACCTTGTCGGTAAGAATGTCAAAGCGCTCCGACCCGTAAGGCCGGGGCCAATCCAAAACTCTTCGTCCAGACATCGGGGGCGACCTCCAAATATTTCGATTTGCGGAAAGGCAATCCCTTCCAATTCAAACGGACAGCCATTGCGCATGACTACGCGCGTGCTCAATTCCAGCGGCACGGACTGGCCATCTTTCGCATAGATTTCAACTTCATAAACGGCACCCAGATTTCCCACCACGGACTGCGTAATTTGGTCTTGCAGATAATCCGCGAGACTGGGCGCAATTAGATCGGCGATATTCATCAGCCTCATCTCAGCCGCCGTGTAGCCAA
This sequence comes from Pyrinomonadaceae bacterium, assembly GCA_044870975.1. GTDB lineage: Bacteria > Acidobacteriota > Blastocatellia > Pyrinomonadales > Pyrinomonadaceae > UBA11740. The sequence continues at coordinate 65,867 of JBIOZK010000005.1, read as the reverse complement.
AAATATCCTGGGCCGCCGAGTTCGCACTCTTAAAGTTTCCGGCCAGATCGAGCGTAAAGAGAATCTGCGGGACGGCGTCGTCGTGTCGTGCTTCGTAATCAGTTCTGTGAGTCATAAAAGTTCGGGCTCCCACACAGTCCGAGACCACACGGATCCTCTCCGTGAATCTCAAAACCGAAGGGTTAGCAAAGCGAGTCAGGGCAAAAGACAGGCAGTGCAAAACGAGACAGGTTGTTGCATTCAACCTCAGCGAGATGCTGCGGGAATGGCTGATTAGTCAATAAAGATCGCGGTGTTTACGATCCCACGACTTCCCTTCGCATGAGTTGTGCCACTGAAATCGATCATGGTCTGCAGTTGAATGATGACGGCACATCGGTTGCACTTAATTCGCGCGACGCCGTGAGCACACCGCGTTTGTTGACATGGATCCACTGGTCGAGTCAACGCACTCCGACTCGCCACCTCGTCAATCAATAACGCCTGCCCCAATAGACCTCGTCTTTTCGAGCGGTCGGCAAAGAATTCCCGACAAGCCGATCTACCCGGACAGTTTACGCACTCGTTCGAGCGCCGGATCGCTGCCAGTCAAAGTTACACGGTGAAACTTACATGCTAATGAATCGTCTCCGCATTTCTTACCTCCGCGGCATCATGGTCGGACTGCTTCCGATGCTGGCGCTCGTCATCATGCAAATCGCCGCAGCGAAAACTGCCGGGCTGAACGAGATTCCTGACGCTACCGGATCGGAAGTCGCGACCTCCTACCAGTGGAACATCAAGGATCGAGAGCAACCGCTGCTTGGTCTGAACGCGCCGCGCTTGAGCGTCGGCTTCGATCAGTCTCTCGCGTTTCCGGCAAATCAATTCGATCTGGCCATCGCGCGCAACCTGACTTTCGACGATGAAAGCGGCAAGTACCTGCTGCCCAGACTTACTAAGGACAAACAGGTCGCCTTCATTGAGCTGACCGCGACGGGCACGCCCAACACCTTCATGTCAATTGAGGGAATTCAACTCATCGAGAAAAAGGGTATGAAGGTCGTGAAGACCTTCGATGGCACGAGCTACTTGTTCACCGAATATCCCGACGGCGAATTCCGCTGCTCCACCATCAAGCAACCGAATGGCCCGACACTGTTTCTGCTGTACACGGCCAACGGGCTGATGCTTCATGGCGTGAGCGATTCATCGGGCCGCAGCGTCACATTCAATTACGGCAAGCACGGCATTCAATCGGTGACCCAAACGTGGATGGCAAATCTGCAAGGCATTACGAAAACCTGGATCGTCGGCGACGATGAGAACGAAGACAGTTCCGTCAAATACGCCCACGCGGTCGGCATGAAGAGCGGAAAGTTTCTCCCCGGTAACGCGCTGATTCGCGAGTACACCAGCGAAATGGCTGACTGCGATCACCTTCTCGCCCACTTGTTTGGCGGCCCAAATGCTGTCGTCGGCGCAAATGGATTTGAGCCGGCAGGTCTGGGAGCCTCATATCCGCTCTATCGTGGAGATACAATCGGCGACGATGGCAAAGTGCGACGCGGCCATTTATCACACGCGCTGCACCTGTACGGAAGTCCCGACGGCCGCGGCGATTCAGCTGTGTACGTGCCGGCCGGTTTCCTTTCGCACAGCGCCGAACCCACGCCGACCGACGCGGCTGTGACGTTTTATTATCCCAGGCTGGGAAATCTAACGGATGTGACGCTGGCGGTTTTCCATGTCTCAGATTTTCAAATCACAACTGAAGGTGAGCGGGTAAGAATCGGGAACATCGGCGGACCCGGAGGTTCGTCGCCTCTCTACAAGCATTCACACATCGAGTTCTATAAAGGAAACGTCGGGCTACCGGCGGCAGCGGCACGTGCAGCGTTGAGGATTAATCCTGCCAACGTCTTTGGGAAGTAAGCTAACTCTCCTTGTAGGTCCAACCACATTTTGGGCAGCTAGCAGTCCCCGCAGGCATCAGAGACTTGCAAACCAGGCAATGCGTATCGGTGAATTCGGGATCAGTAATGATCGTGAAGTAGCCGCACGCGGCGCATCTCGCTGCAGGATAGCTGTCCGCCTCGTTCATGATCGTGACGGATTCCGTTCCAGGTGCGCGGAATACGAGAGTCGAGAACGCAGCGCTGCCCAAGACCAAATCGGCCAGGCTGATTTCTAGCGAGATCTCGCCATCAATCATCGCCGAGTTACAAGTCGGACAGTCCATCAAATCGAGATTACAACCTGCAAATCAACAACTCCCGCTCATAGATCATCTCTGGCGGCAGACGGTCGTGCAGGTCGAGGAACAATTCTTCATGACCTAAAACTTCCTGACGCCAGGCGGCGTGGTCGAAGGCTTGCAGCTCATCAAACGTTTCTTTCGGAAAATCCAAACCGGTCCAGTCGATGTCCTCATAATGCGGGGTCCAGCCGATGGGCGTCTCTTTGCCCAGCGTGCGACCGTGCGCCCGATCGACGACCCACTTAAGCACGCGCATGTTTTCGCTGAATCCGGGCCACATGAAATTGCCGTCTTTGTCTTTCCGGAACCAATTCACGTGGAAGATTTTCGGTGTCTCGTCGAGGGAACGCTGCATGCGAATCCAGTGACGGAAGTAATCGCCCATGTGGTAGCCGCAGAAAGGCAACATCGCCATCGGATCGCGACGGACTTTGCCGATGGCCCCGAACGCGGCGGCAGTCATTTCCGACCCCATGGTCGCTCCGCTGTACACCCCGGAAGTCCAGTTGAATGATTGATAGACGAGCGGCATGGTAGTCGCGCGCCGTCCGCCAAAGATGATGGCGCTAATCGGCACGCCGTTCGGATTTTCCCAATCAGGATCGATTGTCGGACATTGGGAAGCTGGCGCAGTGAAGCGCGCGTTCGGATGCGCCGCTTTCGCACCGGTTTCTTTTCCAATTGCCGGCGTCCACTTGTTCCCCTGCCAGTCAAGACACTCTGCGGGCGGCTCGTCAGTCATGCCTTCCCACCACACGCCACCCTCAGGCGTCAACGCGACATTCGTGAAGATTGAATTCTTCGCGAGCGTTTTCATCGCATTCGGATTAGTCTTGTCCGAAGTCCCGGGCGCTACCCCGAAGAACCCAGCCTCAGGATTGATGGCGTGCAAACGTCCACGTGCGTCCGGCTTAATCCAGGCGATGTCGTCGCCAACGGTATAGACCTTCCAACCTTCGAAACCCTCGGGTGGAATTAGCATCGCAAAATTTGTTTTTCCACACGCGCTGGGAAAGGCGGCGGTAACGTAGGTCTTTTCGCCTTGCGGATTCTCAACGCCGACGATCAGCATGTGCTCGGCCATCCAGCCTTCATCGCGCGCGATGTTCGAAGCGATGCGCAGCGCGAAACACTTCTTTCCTAACAAGGCGTTTCCGCCGTAACCCGAACCGTACGACCAGATCTCGCGAATCTCGGGAAAGTGGCAGATATATTTCTCATTATTGCAGGGCCACGGGACATCCGCTTCGCCGTCCGCTAACGGCGCGCCGACGGTGTGCATACACGGCACCACCCGTTTGTAGTCCTTATCAATCTCGGCATAGACCGGCATGCCGATCCGCGCCATGATGCGCATGTTCACCACCACGTAAGGCGAGTCGGTAAGCTGCACGCCAATCTGCGACATCGGCGATCCCACCGGGCCCATGCTGAATGGCAGGACATACATCGTGCGCCCGCGCATTGAGCCGTCGAATAATTCCTTCAACCTGCGGCGCATCGCAAACGGCTCTTCCCAATTGTTGGTCGGGCCCGCGGCATCTTTCGACAGCGAACAGATGTAGGTACGATCTTCAACGCGCGCCACATCCGACGGATGCGAGCGCGCGTAGTAACAGCCCGGCCAGAGCTCTTCATTCAATTTAATAAAGGTGCCGGCCTCGACCATCTGGGCCTTGAGCATCTCGTCTTCTTCGACTGAACCATCGACCCAATGGACTGCGGCCGGCTTGGTCAGCGCGGCCATTTTGTCGACCCAGTTGAGCAAATGAACATTGGTACTCAACGGTTCCGCAGGGTCGCGTTTAATTGTCTTTTGCACAGGAGAACTCATCATAAACTCCGATCTTGATATGAGTTGCGAAGTGAATTAATTGGATCTAAGTCTTACATCAGACAGTGGGGAGACGCAAGCGGCTGCGATGTCAGAAACCCGACCGCCAGGGAGGGCAACTTGCGGACTCATTTAACCCTCAGAGGGCTGCGCCACCGCGCCTCCTCCCGCACGACGGGAACTATTAGTTCACTCACCAACGCCGAAGGGCGTTATCAAATTGGTCAGGCAATCGGCAAACTCTGAAAGAGTTCGCAAGCGCCAATTCCAGACGTGTTGAGGCGAACTCTTTCAGAGTTCGGATGATTTAACAGACCCCCCTTTACCTGGGGCGCTGCCCCGGGCTGGAATTTACGAACGCCCTTCGGCGTTGGTGAGTTACCCTCACGGTCGGGCTTCTGAAACGACCTGGTTTATGCTAGTGGGGACGCATGACTCAACCGCCGCCGAGACAAGGTTTCACCGCCAAAGAATGGCGGCTCATTCAAAGTCTCAACACGCCGGCAAAGGCGCAGCGCTGGCTGACCGCGATGCCTTATAACTGGGAGCGGAAGGGCGGGACCATGCGTTCGTTCCGCGAAGTCGTCAAAAGAAACGAAGCGCACTGTTTAGAAGCTTGCGTCTCGGCCGCAGTGATACTCGAGCAGCACGGCTATCCACCTCTGCTTTTGGATATTGAATCCTGGGACTTGCTCGATCACGTGATCTTCGTTTTTCAAAAGGACGGTCTCTGGGGATCGATTGCGCGTTCACGCGACCTCGGCTTGCACGGGCGCAAACCAGTCTTTGGAAATCTGCGACAACTGGTTTGGAGTTATTTCGATCCTTACATCGACATGACCGGACGAATTAAAGGATACGCGCTGACGAGTCTTTACGAGCTGGGAGACTATGACTGGCGCTTCAACGCGCGGAACATGCGCAAGATCGAAGACCATCTGCGCACCATTCCCCACCATAAATTCACATCGTCCGACCGCCGGTATAACTATTGGCACGAACGCTACAAAGCCTACAAAAAGCGTTTCCCTGATCGTTCGCCGTCTTATTATCCGAATCGCAATCAATGGATGCTGTGAACGAATGATATAATTCGCGGCCAAAGCTAACATGGTGAATGATCAATCAGTCGGCGCGCATTTTCTTGAGGATGCGCTGAAGTCCTTCCGCGATTACAAGAAATTGGCGGAGCGCGCGTTTGCGCAAATCGACGAAGCAGATCTTTTCCGCACCATCGACGAAGAATCGAACAGTATCGCCGTCAACATGAAGCACATGGCGGGCAACATGCTTTCGCGCTGGACCGATTTCCTGACTACGGACGGCGAGAAAGCAAACCGCGAGCGCGACATGGAATTCGTGATGCTGCCTGAAACGAACAAGGCGGACGTAGTTGCATATTGGGAGCGCGGCTGGCAGTGCGTTTTCGCGGCCCTTGAGCCATTGACTGCTGACGACCTAATGCGGATCGTAAAGATTCGCGGCCAGGATCATACGGTCGTACAGGCCATCAACCGGCAGATAGCCCATTACGCCTATCACGTCGGCCAGATTGTTTATCTCGCGAAGCATTTCAAGTCGAGCGACTGGCAAACCTTGAGCGTGCCGAAGAACAAGTCGGCTGAATTCAATAAGTATCTGGAAGAAAGAATTAAGTCCGGCACGTCGTCCGATGAAGGACGATTCGACGCTGTGCAAGAGTTTGCGGCGAATAATGAATAAGTGTCAGAAGCCCGACCGTGAGGGAGGGCTCGGTTGTTTCTGACGCGCACGGTTTGAGAGGAGCTCTCGCTTACGGTCGGGCTTCTGACATTCATGGTCACAGCACTTCATCACGTCAACGTCACGGTCTCGGCTGAGCTTGAAGAAGCGGCCAAGCATTTTTACGGCACGCTCCTGGGGCTCAAGCAAGTCCCCAAACCGGCGGCGGCCCGGCAAACCGGCGCGTGGTATCAAATCGGCGACAGTCAATTGCATCTCTCCGTTGAAAACGAACCGCAAGGTGCGTTGAGCTCGCGGCACATTTGCTTCAAGGTGGCTGACCTGGCGACAAGTGAAATAAGATTTCGCGAGGCCGGCGTCGAAATAATTCCCGATCCACGACCGATTCCCGGGACAGAGAGGTTCTACGTCCGGGATCCGGGCGGAAACCAGTTGGAAATCGTAGAGGCAAAATGAAAGAGTCGCCGAAGACCACAATCAGCCGTCATCTGGGACATCTGGTCTTTGCAGCCTGTCTACTGATCTCCGCAAATATTTGGGCCAGCGGCCAAACTGCTTCTGCCAGCGACATCGACCAGGCCATAGCTTTCCTTCGCCAAATCGATCCGGCGAAGGTTAAGGAATCAGATAAGGAGAGCCTCGCGAAAAGAATCCAGACCGCCTGGGAGACGGTGCAGAAAGCTGGCGCGCCGGCGAAGGTGCGTCTGAAGGAAGAGTTGGCAAAACCGGGCCAGCCGGATTATGCCAAGTTGAATCTCGCGGCCCTCTTATGGACACTCAGTGATCTCGACGAGGCTGGGACCATTGCCTCTGTTTGGCGAACCACGAAACTCGAGGTGCAATCCAATTACGTTTTCTATCCAGCTTTCCAGGCAGCATTGAAACAGGATGCGCGGGCCCTCCCCATGTTGCGTGCGGTTCTTGGTGATCAGAAGTTTGGAGTTTACGTTGCGCTGCACTCAATGGAAGTCAAATGGCCGCTGACTGAAGAATTTATTTGGGGCGCGTATGGACCTAAGGGCGTGCGGGAACTTCTGGACGTTCTGCAGAATTCGCATTCACCGGGCGAAATCCAATCTGCGGTTTTTCTGTTGGCCGAAGCTCAGGCCATTGAGGCCCTGCCTCTGATCCGGCAAGTGGCGCGCACCGCTAACGGTCAGACACGCGGGATGGCAATCCACGCACTCGGTCAATTCGGCGATCCTGGGGACTATGATTTCTTAATTGCGGGCCTGCATTCCAAAGATCCATTGGACGCTTTTTATTTCGCGGACGCGCTTTATGAATTCGAGGATCTGCGGGCCGTCCCCGAAATGATTCCACTTCTCGATTCACCCGACGCAAAACTTAGACACGAAGTATTTGCCGGGCTCACCCATTTGCTGACCTCGCAGTCGCTGGATGCTCTTATAAAACACGCCCAACGTGCGCCCACGGAGGACAAGGCCGAAATCGACGACTATCTGCAGTCTGAACTGCAGGAATACAAATTGACCATTGCGGCGTATTCGCGAAAATCACCTTCGGACAAGGCGACAGCTGTCGAGACGCTCCGCCGCCAGCGTGAAGCCAGAAGATTTGAGTTGCCAAAGAACGAGAAGGGCATTTCGCGGAGTCAATTCCTCAAGGCCGCCGAAGAAATGAAAAAGAGCGCTCATATGAAAATGGCTGCCTCAGAAGTGCCATTGCATACGAGCCAACTATTGGCGGTCACGACCGTTGACGACATGCCGCTACTTCTGGAGATAAAAGCCGCCGTCCTGGGCCGTTTGTCGGATGAATGTCTTTACGAGGTTCGCGCCATACATGAGACGCTCCAGCGATTGGGACGTTCGCGTTATCGCAAAGAAGTGGGGATCACGGCAAAGGCCGAGGCATTATGAGTTTAGGGATTATCAATCCGGAATCGCTGGGCGCGCCGCGCGGTTATTCGAACGGTGTGTTGTCTAAACCGGGGGCTCGCATTCTCTTCATTGCCGGGCAGGTAGCATGGAACCAGCAGCAACAGATCGTGAGCGATGATCTCGTGGAGCAATTTGATCGTGCGCTGGCTAATCTGATTGCTGTGGTGACCGAAGCGGGAGGCGAAGCCGGATTTATCGCCCGGCTGGTTATCTATGTTACCGACAAGGATGAATATCGCGAGCGGATGAAGGAGATCGGTGAACGTTACCGGGCGCGCATGGGGACACATTTTCCGGCGATGGTGCTGGTCGAGGTGAAGAGCCTGCTGGAAGACCGCGCCAGGATCGAGATTGAAGGCACGGCTATTCTGTAGCGCAAGTTGTTAACTTGCGGATTTTATTTGAAGGAAGATCGCAAATTAACAATTTGCGCCACATGAAACCGAAAACATTTCTTTACGAACAGCAAGATGGCATCGGCACGATTACGCTCAATCGGCCTGAGCGCCTGAACGCGATCACCTTCGAGGTCTATCACGAACTGACTGACTTTTTGGCGAAATTGCGCGATGAAAGAGATGTGCGCGTCGTTGTCATCACCGGGTCGGGCCGCGCTTTTTGTTCCGGTGGCGATGTGCGTGACATCATCGGCGAATTACAGGGTCGCGATGCTGAAGGGCTGCTGGAGTTTACAAGACTGACCTGCGACCTCATTCGTAACATGCGCGCGCTGCCCAAGCCGATCATTGCGAGCTTGAACGGTACCACCGCCGGCGCCGGCGCGTGCATCGCGCTCGCCTCAGACATTCGCATCGCGGCGGACGAGGCGAAGATCGCGTTCATCTTCGTGAAGGTTGGCCTGGCGGGAACGGACATGGGCGCGACGTACCTGCTGCCGCGCGTGGTCGGATTAGCGAAGGCAACTGAGCTTTTGATGACCGGTGACTTCGTCGAGGCGAAAGAAGCTGAACGGATCGGACTTTACAATCAGGTCGTGCCGCGCGAACGACTCGAAGCGGCAACTCGCGAGTTTGCGGCGAAGCTGGCCAATGGACCCGCGCTCGGAATCGCCAAGACGAAAGAGATGCTGAATCGCGAACTGCACATGAGTTTCGAATCAGCTCTCGAGGCCGAAGCTGTCGCCCAGGCGTTATGTATGCAAACGCCGGATTTCAAGGAAGCGCACGCCGCTTTCATCGAGAAACGCCCGGCGAAGTTCAGGTAGTGATGACGGAGCGCGGGCATCCCTGCCCGCATGAGCGCGAAGCGCGAACCAATTGAGCGCCTGCGGCGCTTGCGGGCAAGGATGGCCGCGCTCCATTCAGGCGCACTTCAAACGATGGATCAGTTTATCGACACAACCCCATTCTTCTCTGCCGATCATCGAGCGCTGGCGGCTCGCATGGCGCAGCTGGTCGAGCGTGAAGTTGAAGCGCAGGCTGCCGATGACGAGCGCGATGCGGACCAGGCGCTGCGCGATTATGTATTGCTGCTGGCGGAGAATGATCTGCTGCGCTACGCAGTGGCGACACCTGGTCAGTTGTTCGATCTGCGCGCGTTCTGCGTGATTCGCGAATCGCTGTCGTATTCATCATCGATTGCCGACCTTGCCTTTGTCATGCAGGGCCTGGGAACGTACGCCATCAGTTTGGCGGCGACTGAACACGTGCGCGATTTCTGGCTGGCGCGAGCGCGCACCGGGAAAGCCATTGCCGCGTTTGCGCTGACCGAACCCGATGCCGGATCGGATGTCGCGGCCCTGAAGACCACGGCGCGTAAAGAGGACGACACGTACGTCATCGACGGCCGTAAACGGTTTATTTCGAATGCCGGAGTCGCCGACTTTTACACCGTGTTCGCCCGCACCGGCACCCGCGACGACGGTCGCGCCGAGATTTCGGCTTTCATCGTCTCTGCGCGCATGCCCGGCTTCACCGTAGTCGAGCGGACCGAGATGATCGCGCCGCATCCAATCGGCGAACTAGAATTCAAAGCCTGCAAGATTCCCGCCGAGGATATTATTGGAAACCAGGGTGACGGCCTGCGTCTGAGCCTGCAAACGCTCGACATGTTTCGCGCCAGCGTCGGCGCCGCCGCCTGCGGAATGGCGCGACGCGCGCTCGACGAAAGTCTCTTGCATGCAAAATCACGCACGCAGTTCGGCAAACCACTCGCCGAACATCAACTGATTCAGGAAAAGCTCGCCGACATGGCCACCGAACTCGATGCTGCCCGTCTGCTGGTTTATCGCGCCGCTCATTTGAAGGACACCGGACTAGCGGCATCGACGCGCGAAGCCAGCGAGGCAAAGCTATTCGCCACCGAAGTCGCCGGTCGCATCATCGATCAGGCAGTGCAAATTCACGGCGGCTCAGGGCTCCTGCGCGGTTCGGTGGTAGAGCGGCTGTATCGCGATGCGCGCGCGTTGCGCATCTACGAGGGAACTTCTGAGATCCAAAAGCTAATCATCGCTAATCAACTCTTAAAAGAGTGAGCGACAACTCATCTTCATCTGATTCCCAACTGGCCCGCCGTCTAGGCTTATTCGACGCCACCATGATCGTGATGGGCGGCATCATCGGCGCGGGCATTTTCACCAATCCTTACGTCGTCGCGCAGCAAGTGCACACGCCCGTTCTGATTCTCGGCGCGTGGGCCGTCGGTGGATTGATTGCCCTGGCCGGCGCGTTCATCTACGCCGAGTTGTCATCGCAAGTCACCGAGTCCGGCGGTCAATACGTTTACATTCGCGAGGCCATGCATCCGCTGGTTGCCTTCCTCTACGGCTGGAGTTTGCTGTTTGTGATTCAGACGGGCGGCATGGCGGCCGTCGCCCTGATTTTCGCGAATCATTTGTTCGAATTGTTTGGTGTGCAGGCAAGCGAATTGAGCGCCGCGCTGCTGGGTTGTGCGGCCCTGGTGCTGCTGACGATCATCAACTGCATCGGCGTACGCGCCGGCAGCGTGACGCAAAACATCTTCATGATTCTGAAGCTGGCAGCCATCGCAGTGCTCGTCGTGCTCGGACTCATGCTTGCCACACCGGTGTCCAATTCCACCACGCCCGTCGTGCACGCATCGACGACCACGTGGCAGGCGCTGGTGGCGTTTGGCGCGGCCCTGATTCCGACTCAGTTTGCCTATGGCGGCTGGCAGACTGCTTGTTTCGTTGCCGGCGAAGTTCGCGAGCCGCGCAAGAATCTGCCGCGCGGATTAATGCTCGGCGTGCTGGGCGTGATTGTTGTCTACCTGTCGGTGAATTATGTCTGTGTGCACGTGCTTGGTGCAGATGCGCTATCGCAGACAAAGACGCCGGCCACTGCGGTCATGCGTCTCGCGCTTGGCAATGGCGGCGCGCGCTTTATCGCCGCGGGAATTGCGGTTTCGACGATTGGATTTCTCAGCCAGAGCATGCTGACTGCGCCGCGCGTCTACTTCGCGATGGCCGAAGACCGGCTCTTTTTCAGGCAATTGGCCTCGTTGAATGGCGCGCGCGTGCCGGCGTTTGCGATTGGGTTGCAGGGAGGTCTGGCGATCGTAATTGCGCTGGTCGCCAGCAAATACGAACAGATCTTGAATTACGTGGTGTCAGTCGATGTGATCTTCTTTGCGCTGTCCGCGGCGTGCGTGTTTGTGTTTCGCAGCAGAAACCCGACCCTCAGGGAGGGTGCTCGTGTTACCCGTGCGGACGGCTCGGAGGGAACGGACGTCACCCTCCCTCACGGTCGGGTTTCCGCATCAGATGTGTTTCGGATTCCGGGTCATCCATTCACGACTTTGTTCTTTATCGCTGCGTGCGGTGTGATAACTTTTAGTTTGCTTTACAAGTTTCCGCTGAACAGTGGGATCAGTTTTGGCATCATGCTGCTCGGCGTGCCGGCATATTTTATTTGGGCGCGAAAATGAAAACTCAATCAACCTACATGCACTGGGCCAAGACGCGGACGAATGTGAAATATGATCTCGCTCTGAGCGGCATCCTGAATGTCCCCTGGGCGGAGCTGGAAGCAACTATCGACGACATCGACCTGAACGGCGACAACTCGTACGGCTATGCCCCGCTGGTCGCTGCGCTGGCACTTCACGCTCAGGTTTCACCGGAATCCGTCGTCACAATTTCCGGTGGCACTTCCATGGCCAATCACCTGGCGATGGCTGCGGCCCTTGAGCACGGTGAAGAAGTCTTGATCGAAGAGCCGACTTACGAGCCATTGCTGGCGCTCGCCGACTATTTTGGCGCGCAGGTGAAACGTTTCGCGCGACGGCCGGAAGATAATTACCGGGTCGATACTGACGACCTGCAATCGAAGATAACCAAGAAGACGCGTTTGATCGTGTTAACGAACCTGCACAATCCCACTAGCGCGTTAATCGATGAAGCAACGCTGCGCCAGATTGGCGACATGGCGGACCAGGTCGGCGCGCGGGTGCTGGTCGATGAAGTTTATCTCGAAGCGCTTTTCGAGAAGGCGCCCCCTTCGTCAGTCCATCTCGGTCCGCAGTTCATTTCGACAAGCAGTCTGACCAAAGGATATGGGCTGAGCGGCTTGCGCTGCGGTTGGATTCTCGCCGAACCTGAGTTGGCGCACCGGATGCGAATGCTGCATGACGTTTTTGGCGCGCTTGCGCCGCATCCGGCGGAACGTCTGAGCGTGCTGGCCATGACGAAGCTGCCGAAGTTTATTGAGCGCGCAAAGCACATCCTGGAAACGAACCGCGTCGTGCTGAATGACTTTTACGATTCACGCGAGGATCTCCAGGTTGAGCAAACACGTCTGGGAACGACGTCCTTTCCCCGATTGATGCGAGGCAATGTAGACGAACTCTACGACTTGCTCACGCAGAAGTATGACGCGGCGGTGGTCCCCGGAAAATTCTTCGAATCGCCGCAGCACTTTCGCGTCGGCCTGTGCGCTGACCCGTCGGCATTTGCCGGTGGCGTCGAGCGGCTGGGACGCGCGCTCGACCGACTGTCCTCATGAAAATTAAGATCATCGGCGGCGGGCCGGCCGGCATGTACTTCGCCATCCTCATGAAGAAGGCCCACGCCGCGCATGACATCACCATCTACGAACGCAACGGGCCGGACGACACTTTCGGCTGGGGCGTGGTTTTCTCGGGAAAGACCTTACGGAATCTGCGGGAAGCCGATGCGGAGTCGCACGCTGAAATCACGCGCGAGTTTGCGGCCTGGGAAAATGTCGATATCGTTCATCAGCAAGACAAGATCTCAATTCACGGAAACAGCTTCTCCGGGATCGCCCGGTTGCGCTTGCTGAAGATTCTCCAACAGAGATGTGAAGAGCTCGGCGTCGAAATCAGATTCCGCACTGAGCTTAACGACCTGTCCGCACTCAAGCACGAATGCGATCTATTGGTGGGCGCAGATGGCGTCAACAGCACGGCCCGGCAAACGTTCGCCGCCGAATTCCAGCCGGTCACGAGTGTGCGGCCGAACAAGTACATCTGGTACGGAACCAATCAATTGTTTCATGGCCTAACGCTCACCTTCCGCGAAAACGACGCCGGCGTGTTTGCGGCCCACTCTTATAAATTCAATCGGGATACGAGCACTTTTATCATCGAATGCGACCCGCAGACCTGGACGCAGGCGGGATTTGCCGAAATGTCCGACGAGCAAACGCGCGCCTTTCTGGAAGATGTATTTGCGCGCGATCTCGGCGACCATCGATTGCTCTCGAACAATTCGAAGTGGATCAATTTCCTTCTGGTCAAGAACACCAATTGGCATTTTGATAACGTCGGGCTGGTTGGTGACGCGCTGCACACCGCGCATTTCTCGATTGGCTCAGGCACCAAGCTGGCGATGGAAGATTCAATCGCGCTCGCGGAATGCTTCGGTCAATCAGCTGACGCAGCCGCGGCTTTGGCCGAATTCGAGAAAACCCGAAAGCCTGTCATCGATGCATACCAGGCGGCCGCGCACGAAAGCATGACCTGGTTTGAAAACGCGCGCGACTACATTCATCTTGCGCCGGTAAAGCTGGCCTACTCGCTCATGACTCGGAGTGGGCGAGTTGACCTGGAAGAATTACGCAAGCGCGATCCGGCGTTTGCGGCTCTCTACGAAAATTCGGCGCAATGAACCTTTCCTCTAAGGCCAGGCGCCAGCTTCTGAATTTCCTGGTGCGTTTTCATTTTGCGTATCTGGTCGCCATTCCGTTGCTGGGTCTGGTTAGCTGGTGGTTCGTGCGGCGCTCCGCACTGATGTTGATGATTATCGCCGGCTTCGCCGCCATCGCCGCCTACTACGCGCTGCAAACTGAGCAATACCACATGACGGCCCACTTGCCGTCGGCATTGACCACAGTCTTTGTCGGGCCGGCTTTGCTGGTGACCGCGAGCGTCCTGGGCGGCGGGCTGTGGTTCTTTTTTGTCGATGCGACCTTTGTTGAAATTGGCGGGATGTGCGGCGGCATCGTCGTCGCGGCCACCGTCAAAGGTATCCGCGAACGAGAGTACACGAATCCCGCGATTCTCTACTTTTTCATGGGTGGCTTTGTGGCGATTTGGGGCTGGGGAATTTTCGTGACCCACCGGCAATTCCATTGGTACGACAACATTTGGCTGGCGGCAGCGTTCATCTACAGTGCTTACGGCTACGGCCGCATGTTTATCTCAGGCGACGTCGAGTTGCTGTATGGCAACACGCGCGCAGCCAGTCGCGCCGGGGCTGCGTGGCTGCCGGGACCACTGCAAGAGGAAAAAGGATTCTCGCTTATTGTGGTTTTCGCTGTTCTCATCATCCTGTCGCCGTTTGTGTTTGGACTCCTGGAATACATTTCCAAGAGACGATGAACTGGAGGAAAAATGATTCGATTGAAAATAATTCTGTTGGCAATTGTTCTAATGACCGCTACATCCTGCTCACGCAATCAATCTACGCAAACGACGAACGGTCCTGAACGAGCCGCAAATTCCCCTACCGCAAAACCTGCTCAACCGGCAGACTCCGCCAAACCCGCGGACGAGGCTGGCGCGCTAAAACCTGGCGAGGCCACCGGCAGTTATACCGCGAAGGGCGAAACCGTCTCGTTGAAATATGCATATGCCGGACGCGCGCAACGCTTCGGCGAAGAAAGCGTGGTGCTTTTGCTTACCGACAAAGAAATTCCTGCCGACGCGGTCGCTGATGAGATCAAGAACCAGACGATGCTTCTGGACGGCAAGATACGCGGGCTCGAGTACGCCATCATGAAGGATGGCTATTGGGTCCGTTATCATCCCGGACAGTATCAGGAAAGCAAGGGTCCGAAGCTGAAGGATTATGTTGTCGAAAATGACGTCGTCAAGGGCAGCGATGAGGACAAAGGTGATCTCACGGACGGCAGATATGCGCGATCCGTGAAATTCGTCGCCGCGATCGGCAAATGACTAGGCTGCCTTAATCACATCCAACCCGTGCATGTAGGGACGGAGGACTTCCGGCACGACGACGGAGCCGTCCGCTTGCTGGAAGTTTTCCAGCACCGCTACCCAGGTGCGCCCAATCGCCAGCGCCGATCCATTGAGCGTATGCACAAACTCGGGCTTGCCACCGCCCCGGCGGAAGCGAATGTTCGCGCGCCGCGCCTGGAACGATTCATAGTTTGAGCACGAGGAGATTTCGCGAAATGCGTTTTGCGACGGCAACCAGACTTCGATGTCGTAGGTCTTCGCGTTGCTAAATCCCAAATCGCCGGTCGACAGCGCCACCACCCGATAATGAATACCGAGCAGTTGCAGGACCTTCTCGGCATCCCGCGTCAAAGACTCGAGCTCATCGTACGAGCTTTCCGGCAACGCGTACTTCACCACTTCCACCTTTTCGAATTGATGCTGACGAATCACGCCGCGCGTGTCCTTACCATAGCTGCCGGCCTCTGAGCGGAAGCACGGCGTATAAGCGACAAACTTCATGGGCAACTGTGAGGCATCCAGGATCTCGTCCCGGTAATAATTCGTCACCGGCACTTCAGCGGTGGGAATTAGATAGAACCCGCGCTCATCTTCGAGTTTGAAAAGGTCCTGCTCGAATTTGGGAAGCTGACCCGTGCCAAAAAGCGAATCACGATTCGCAATGAACGGCGGCAGAGTTTCCGTGTAGCCGTGTTCACTCGTGTGCAGTTGCAGCATGAAATTGGTTAAGGCGCGTTCCAGACGAGCGCCGGCGCCGTTGAGGATTGCGAAGCGCGCGCCGGCGATTTTGGTGGCGCGTTCGAGATCCAGGATGCCCAGCGCCGTTCCCAAATCGACGTGATCCTTCGGCTCAAAATCGAATTCGGGTTTCGTGCCCCACCGACGGACTTCAACATTGGCTGACTCGTCGGCGCCTACCGGAACACTTTCATGCGGCATGTTGGGCAGCGTCGAAAGCAGTTCGCGCATGCGCGCTTCAGCTTCATCGCGCTTGCCGTCGAGTTCCGCGATTCGCTTTTTCAGGTCGCCGACTGCCGCACGGCGCGCATCGGCTTCCTCGCGCTTCCCTTCCTTCATCAATGCGCCGATTTCACGGCTGGTAGAGTTGCGTTCGCCGTTCAAACGATCTGATTCGGCAATCACCCGCCGTCGCTCTTCGTCTGCACGCGCGAAATCGTCGAGCGCGGCGGAAGGCATGTTTCGGCGCTGCAAGGCACTGCGAACGGAATCCAGATTTTCTCTGACGTAATTTAGATCAAGCATCTATGTAAGCGCGTTCTTGTTTTAGATTTTAAGCGACGACGAGTTTACCTGACGGTGCGCGGCTGTGACCAATCAGTCGCCATTGCCTAAATAATTCAATTTTTGCGGGTGAAGATGTCAACCGGGTTCCGCCGTCATCGAATTGAGATTGGGATGCGCAGCCTTCCAACGTTTCAACAGCGCATCAAAATAGCGGAAGGGAATTCCCGCCGCGGCGAACAACAACATCGAAAGTGAGTATTTGTCGGGTGCGTGCCAAAACAGCTTTAGCATATAGAGTCTGCGCCGCCGGCAGTTGCGAGCATAGATTTCAAAGGCGAGGCCCTTCAACCGGCGCTTAATGATTTTTTGCTCAACTGTACTGAGACCCTTCGCTTTCAGACACTTTTCAAAAATGCGAAAGTCTGATGTTAGGCCGCCGGCGCCTTGATGCAACACTGTCCGAGTTACCGAATTCGGGACCACCCGGTACTTTGCAGAAATCACCGGCGAAAACGCGAATTCGTAATCCCGAGATAGGCGCAACCACATGTCATAGTCTTCATAGATCAGCAGCTCGTCGTACGGACCAACCGTCTGAAAACAACTGCGGCGAATCAAAGCGCTCATCGCCGGAATGAAGTTACCTTCCAGCAAGACATCGAAGATTCTGCCTTCAGGCATCGACGGGAACTTGCGATGTGACTCGATAAATTTATCGGGCAACGGATCACCATGCTCATCAATCTGCCAGGCATCGCCGTAAACAACTCCGACGGTTGCGGGCAGCTTTTCGAATAACCTAACCTGCGTTTCGAACTTGTCCGGCAGATAGACGTCGTCGGCCGCGATTACGGAAATGTACTTGCCGCGCGAATGAGCCAGAGCTTCATTAAATGTTCGGCAGACGCCAACGTTGACACTGTGAACCAGCAGCGTTGTCTTTAGGTCGTTGCGCGCGAGCCAATCCTTAATCACCGCGACAGACCCGTCGTGTGAACAATCATCAATGACTATGATTTCGAGGTTGCGATAGGTTTGGCGCTTGACGCTCTCGAGGCATTCTTCGAGGTAAGGTGCCTGGTTGTAACAGACGACGATGAGCGATACCAGCGGTCCTCCAGCGCGAGAGGCTTCTTCATCTTCCACGAGTGAGTTCGCTTGTTGACAGGTCGGGGTCAATTTCATACTTTCAGTCCGTCGTCGCCCGGGTTCTCTCATTCATATGCAACGGAAGCGCATTGTCAGCCTGCTTCTCATTTCCGCGGCGGCACTAATCTGTGCCGGCTCAATCCTGCTGGCCGCGCGGCTGTCCAGCGCACATAAACTGTCGACGTTAGTGATCGATAAGACGCGGATAGCATTCTACGCTTCGCTCATTGATTTATTTAGGAACACCATTCTTACCTGGCCCTTCTGGCTGGCGTTGTTGCTCACGCTCGGGCTGCAAAAGTTATTCCCGGCCAGACCGGAACAAAAACTCTTCAGCTCCGGCCTCGCTCACGACTTCGTCTGGTTCTTCTATGAGACGGTGCTGCAAACACTCGTGGTGGTGACCTACGTCGCGCTACTCGGGAAGCTCTACGAAAAGTATTTTTCTTTCCTGACCATCAGGTCAATCGCCAACTGGCCCGGGTGGTTAAGATTTCTGATTGCCATGTTGCTGGTCGACTTCCTCTATTGGTGCCAGCATTTGTGCAATCACAAGGTTAGATTTCTTTGGCGACTGCACGCCGTCCATCACTCGCAGTCAGAGCTGAATTTCTTTACCGACTTTCGTTATCACGTTCTGGAATATCTGGTCCGGCATACATTTCTGGTTATTCCGTTATTGGTTCTGCAAATCAATCCGCCGACAATTGTGCTAATTGTGATCGTCTTCCGCTGGTATACAAAGTTCTATCACGGAAATATCAGAACCAACCTCGGCCTCTTACGATATGTGCTGGTCACGCCGCAATCGCACCGGGTTCATCATTCAATCGAAGCTAAACACACGGACAAAAACTTCGGGGCAATTTTCAGCGTGTGGGATTTTATCTTCGGCACGCAATGGCGCGACTATTCCATCTATCCGGCAACCGGAATTGCCGACGCGCATTTTCCTCACCGCAGCTCAGGTGGTCCCATCCGATTGCTGCTTTCGCCGATTCAACAGATGACCTATCCGCTCAAGCCGGAAAAGATCCGATTCGCCTCTTCCAGCGTTTCTTTCGAACCGACATCGAACCAAATGCCCGGCACGCGCCAGACGTAAAAGGCCGTGCGCTGATAAAGCCATTGCACCAACCGCCCGGGCTGATCCGGGTTGTTGCCCTCTGAGATATATTGCTTGATGAGAGGCAATACGTCTCTTGGATAAAAATATAAAGCGATGCCGGTCAGCGTGCTCTTTGGATGTTCCGGCTTCTCTTCGAAATAAGTAATCCGTTCGTCGTCGTCGATCTCGATGGAATTGTACTTCTTGATGTCGTTCAGATCGCCAACGTCATAGACGCCAGTCACCGGCGCCCGGCGCTCACGGCAGTAGTCGCCAAAACTCCCCAGACTCTTGCTGAACAGATTGTCGCCGCCCACGACCACGATGTCGTCATCGATCTTTGCCTGTTCCACCACTAAATTCATGTCGCCGATCGCACCCAGCTTGTTTGAATCGTCGGTAGAGCCGTCGTCGATAATCCGGATGGGTCGCACTTTGTGTCCGGTTTTATATTCCGCAGCCCATTGTTCGAAGTGCCCGACAAATTTGGCATTGGTAACGATAAAGATTTCATCGATTTCGTCGGTGGGCATTAAGTTATCAAGCACATGCTCCATCATCGGTTTGCCGGCGACCGCCAGCAGGGGCTTCGGCTGATTGAGCGTCAAAGGATAGAGCCGCGTCGCATAACCCGCGGCCAGGACTATTAACTTCACATTCCCTCCTGATCTCTTCTGAACCTTAACAAGGGGCTGCAAATCTGAAATGTCGTTGGAGCTTTACAATAAGTCACTACGATTTATCGAGCAACCAGAATGAGTCAGGCTTTTCTCGCTAATGGTACTGACCTCATGAGCTTTGTTATAGTGCCCGCTTCGAAATTCAAATATCAGAGGTGATAACCGTTGAGTGAAGAAAAAATGTTTGCCGGAAGGGCGGCCATCGTGACGGGTGCGACTCGCGGCATCGGTCGCGCGATCGCGCTGGCCCTGGCCGAACGCGGCGCTGATATTTCATTTAATTACGCCAAAAGCGCCGAAGCCGCCGAAACGCTCAAATCCGAAATTGAACAATTCGGCGTCCGCTGCCTGGCTGCGCAGGGCGACGTGGCGAACACCGAAGCGGCCGCCGAAATGGTAAAGCAGACGAAGGAAGCGTTTGGTCGCATCGATTTTCTCATCAACAACGCGGGCATCACGCGCGACACGCTGATTCTGCGAATGAAAGAAGATGACTGGGACGCCGTCATCGATACGAACCTCAAAGGGGCCTGGAATTTTTCCAAAGCGGCACTAAGGGTGATGCTGAGGCAGGATGAAGGCGGATCGATCCTTAACATCACTTCGATCAGCGGCGTTATCGGGATGGCCGGGCAGTCGAATTACTCCGCGTCAAAGGCCGGGATGATCGGACTGACCAAGGCGCTGGCGCGCGAAGTCGCCAGCCGTAAAGTCACGGTGAACGCTTTGGCCCTGGGAATGGTCGCAACCGATATGGCGTCGGCGCTTGATGAAACCTACCAGGCGAAAATTATCGAGCAAATCCCGCTGGGTCGCTTCGCCGAGGCGGACGAGGTCGCGCGCATTGCGTGTTTTCTATTGTCGCAAGACTCCCGTTACATCACTGGCCAGGTCATCCAGGTCGATGGCGGATTGGCGATGTAGTTGCTGGTTTCAGGTTACAAGTTTCAGGTTTCAAGTGCCCGTTGAATAACTTGAAACTTGAAACCTTAAACTTGAAACTTATTAAGACAGAGAAGCGCCCCGCCAATCTCTCAACCGGCGGGGCGAAAAAAACAGGGTAGGTTCGGGAACACAGGGATGGCTAGGCACAGACTTGAGAATCGTCGCTTACGTGCGATCCTGTACTTCAAAGGTGGTACTTATTGACGGCGGTATAAAGTCTGCGGCGAATAATGAAAAGCTGCCGCGTCGCTTGCAAAAGCCGCCTTTGACTTAGCCTGTTCTTAGCGATCTCTGTCAAACACCTGAAAATGCAAAACCAAAAGTACACCCGTTCCGACACGTGGTCAAGTAAAAGCCAGAGAATTGTGACAGCTCTGTGACAGAGAAGAGCGGTTCAAAACCAGGATATAAGCAGGGTATTAACCGGACGGGCCGCGCATCTGCGACAGCCGATAAGCCTGACGCCGCACAGCTTCGGACACATTTCGGTTTTGGCAGATTGCGTTAAGATCCCGGGTCCGAATGCGGGTCAGTATTTGCACCGCAGTCGCCATCGGCGTGCGCGGGTTTCGAGCAAGATTGTGAATAATCGGATACGAACGCGCCCACGCGCGGTTCATCCCAATCAATCGCAACACCTCATCTGAAACCGTTCGCATCGCCGCGATGTTCTCAACTTCCTGGTCCGTGAGCCGTGGATTATGAATAACGCCCGTAGCTACGATTTTGTTTGAATCACGAATCAAGATGCCTCGCGCCTCGCGGTCTCCTTTGATTGCCAGCTTCACGCGGTCCTTGACGGTCATAAACATGATGCGACGAATCAGGGAAATACGTTCAGGCGAGACATCGCCTTCGAGTTTCTCAGCGTTAATGACGGCTTGCGCGTTGGCCGCGAGTTGCTCAGGAGTTTCCACGAGCATCTCGGCAATGAATTCACGCGCCAGCCAGGAGTCGTCGATGTCTACGTCCGAGACTTCGATGTGCTGCGCAATTAACCACGCATCGTCCATCGACATCTCGCCTTCAAGAGTAGTTAGTTCCGCACTCTCGAAGAACTCGGCTGCGGCGGCATTTCCCTGCGCGTGCAACTCCTCGGCTATTTGACGCGCCCCGCGTTCCTTTTCAAAAAATTCCCGCCGAACTTCTTTGGCACGACGTTCCGCCTCGGGGCTGCGCGCGGGATTGACCAGGACCGCGTCGATTATTCCCGGCGAGCGAATCAAACGCTGCTGATTTACCGTGATCAGTTCAATCAGCGAGGCGTTCTGCGTCGTCCTGGCGAGCAGCGCAATCGCTTCATCCGGAGTATTCGGATTCGTGGCGATCGCTTCATGAATTTTTTGCTGAGCCGTGCACAACGCAGCCAGGTACCCCAGCACGGCCGGCGCCGTCGTGGCCATTTCCGCCACCTGCTGCAATTCCGCCGGCTCCTGCTCGGCGAGTGTGTCCTGAGCAGCCTTCGCGATTGCCGGGTCGTTGTCAGCGGTGAGATGAACCAAGGCCTCAAGCAAATCAGCCTGAGGCAAAGGCAAAAGGCCGCGCGCGGCGGCCGAACGCGCCGTCGGCGGAGCGTTTCCGGAAATGATCGACTGGACTACGGGGTTGTTAGATGGCACTGGTGCTTTAACGTAAGCGCGCGCTGAATGTTTAGAAAACTGTTTTTGGAATGAAAGGTGGGCGTCCCTGCCCATCCTTGAATTCATAGACCAGCGTTATGAATTGCGAAGCTGGTTTGCCACTGCGAATGCCCGGTTCGAACGTAATGCGACGAGCGGCCGCCATAGCCGCGTCGGTCAGACCATGCGGCAACGATTTGACCGGAAAGACATTCTTCACCGTGCGGTCCGCAGCGAGCACGAGACGCAATCTCACCTCGCCCTTGACCTTTGCCGCACGCGCTTCGTCAGTGTAATCCGCAGGCGGGGCGTTGACGATTTGCGCGGACTGATACATTTCACCGGCGCCAAAAACTTTTCGCTCTTCAGGAGAACTGACCGGCTGCGAATAGAGCTCGAGCGTCTCGAGGCGGTCTTGCCAGTAATCGGGGTTGGGCGGATTGAGTTTTAGAATCTGCTTGACGGTCGCCGCGGCGGCCGCAAACGCCTGCGCCAGATCGTCCTGCCACTCACGCAAATGGCGGCTGTAATCCGATAAGGCGGGATACTGCCGGCGACTGGGAGGTTCCCGAATCGTATGTTCAATTTTTGTGTATTGGGAATTCAGCCGAACTTTCAGTTCATCAATCGATGCCTGAGAGAGTTCATAGGCAACTACGCTCGTTACGAGCGCAGCCGATAGCAAGATCACTTTGATGGAGCAGGAGATCCATTTGATTTTCAACCCTGAGTTTTTCATTCCGAAGCGCCTAAGTCACACCATGACACTTCTTATATTTCTTGCCGGAGCCACAGGGACACGGATCGTTGCGGCCGACTTTTGGCTGATCGCGCACGATGGTCTTTACTTTGCCAGCCTCCTCACCAGCCGCGGTGGCTCCCTGATTTGGTCCGGTGAATTGCATCGAACCGCCACGACGACGAGCAGCCAAACGCCGGCGCTGAATTTCTTCCGGCGATTCTTCCGCGACTACCTGAAGGTTGAAGAGCGATCGAATGGTGGTGGTGTCGATGCGGTCGAGCATCGCCTGAAACAGATCGAAGCTTTCCTTCTTGTACTCCACCAGAGGATCTTTCTGCCCGTAACCCACCAGACCAATGCCCTGCTTCAGGTGATCGAGGGCCAGCAGGTGATCCTTCCACTGGGCATCGATGATGTTCAGCATGATGATGCGCTCGTAGGTGCGCATCGCCTCATCGCCGATGGCTTTTTCCTTTTCGGCGTACTTGCTTTTCACCCTTTCCCAGATGAATTCTTCGATCTCTTCGGTTGAAGACTTCTGAAAATCGAGACCTTCCGCGTCCAGGTCGAGCGCATAGATGGTATGAATCTGAACCTTGAAATTCTCGATGTCCCAATCGTCAGGCGAGGCGTTCGCGTCTACGTATTGCTTGGCAATGTCGGTGAGTAGATCGCGCGCGACCCCGGTTTCGCCCAGAAGGTACTCGCGCTGATCGGGTTCCTCCATCAACTGACGGCGCAGGCCGTAGATAGTCTCGCGCTGCCGGTTCATTACGTCGTCATATTCCAGCAGGTGTTTGCGCGTTTCGAAGTTGCGGCCTTCCACGGACTTCTGGGCCGCCTCTATCCGCTTCGAAACCATCTTTGATTCGATCGCGACACCCTCTTCCATGCCCAGGCGAGCCATCAAGGCCTTGACCTTGTCGCCGGCGAAGATGCGCATCAGATCGTCTTCCAGCGATAGGAAGAACCGCGATGAGCCCGGATCGCCCTGACGGCCGGCGCGCCCGCGAAGCTGATTGTCGATGCGCCGCGATTCGTGGCGTTCAGTTCCTAGAATGTGCAGTCCGCCAAGCGAAACCACTTCCTTGTGCTCGTCTTCGACGATCCGCTTCGCCTTCAGATATTCCTGCTGCCACTGCGATTCGGTCGCTTCGTCGGGATCGACTTCCTGCTCTTTCAGGAACTCACGCGTCATGAAATCAGGATTGCCACCCAGCAGAATGTCCGTGCCACGGCCGGCCATGTTGGTCGCGATCGTCACCATGCCTTTGCGACCGGCCTGCGCCACGATTTCGGCTTCACGCTCGTGAAATTTGGCGTTGAGCACATTGTGCGGAACACCGATGCGCTGCAGTTTGCGCGCAATCAGTTCAGAGTTCTCGACCGAGACGGTGCCGACCAGGACCGGCTGGCCCTTCTCATGCAGTTCCTTGATCTCTTCAACGACCGCGTCCCATTTTTCGGGAAGTGTCCGGTAGATCATGTCCGGATTGTCCTTGCGGACCATCGGCATGTGCGTCGGAACCACGATCACGTCGAGTTTATAGGTCGCGTGAAACTCAGCCGCTTCGGTTTCGGCGGTACCGGTCATGCCGGAAAGCTTCTCGTACAGACGGAAATAATTTTGTAGCGTGATGGTTGCGAGCGTCTGGTTCTCGCGCTCGATCTTCACAGCTTCTTTGGCTTCCACGGCCTGGTGTAATCCGTCAGACCAGCGCCGGCCTTTCATCAAGCGGCCGGTAAAGTCGTCGACAATGATCACTTCGCCATCCTGCACCACGTATTGATGATCCAGCCGGTAGAGCGTATGGGCCTTCAAGGCCTGCTCGACGCAATGCAGCAGTTCCATGTTGTCGGGATCGTACAGGTTGCCAACGCCCAGCAGACGTTCGGCTTTATCAACGCCTTCTTCGGTCAACACCGCCGAATGGTTCTTTTCATCGACGACGTAGTCGCCCGTCTTTTTATTTTCCTCGAGTTCTTCGCCGCGAATAAGCTGGGGGATAATCGCGTTCGCCTGATAGTACTTATCGGTTGATTCTTCCGAGGGGCCGGAAATAATCAGCGGCGTACGCGCTTCATCGATCAGAATCGAATCAACCTCGTCAACGACCGCGTGGTAATGCCCTCGCTGCACGCACGTCGCCAGATCGAACTTCATGTTGTCGCGCAGGTAATCAAAGCCAAATTCGTTGTTCGTGCCGTAGGTGATGTCGGCCGCGTACGCGGTCTGGCGTTCGAAATCATCCATGTCGTTCTGGATGCAGCCCACCGTCAAGCCAAGGAAGCGATGAATTTGCCCCATCCACTCCGCGTCGCGTGAGGCGAGGTAATCGTTAACCGTGATGATGTGAACGCCACGACCGGTCAGCGCATTCAAATAAGAAGGCAGAGTCGCGACCAGCGTTTTGCCCTCGCCCGTGCGCATCTCAGAGATCTTGCCCTGGTGTAGAACGAGTCCGCCCGTCATTTGCACGTCGAAGTGACGCATGCCGGTCGTCCGCTTGCTGGCTTCTCGCACTACCGCAAAAGCTTCCGGCAGAATCTCATTCAGCGCGTGCTGCTCTTTGTATTGGCGGTCGTCTTTGTCGCGGGCGTCTTTGACCGCGTCGGCAATTCGATCTTTGAATACCTGGGTCTTGGCGCGCAGCTCTTCGTCGGAAAGCTTCTCCAGCGCCGGCTCAAACTCATTAATCGCAGCAATAGTCGGGCGAATGCTCTTCAGAAAGCGTTCGTTACTGCTGCCAAATACTTTGGTTAAGACTTTGTCGAAACTGGCCATTGTTTGCTACTACCGACCTACCTAACTTTGCTCCCTTTGAAAGCAATTTTAGATTGTACGAGACCGCAGAGTTGCCAATCAAGCAGCGCTCTCGGCGGCTAGTCGTGCAGTTTGAAGTTATGATGCGGAAGCCCGCACGAAGTAAGGGCGAAATGTGCACTTACTGCGTGCGTGCTTCGGCAATCTTTGGCCAAACTGCACCACTGCCAGCGCGGCCGCACGAAATGAAAAACTATTAGTTTTGCGCGCAATCCAATTGCTTGCGCTACAATGCCCGGCGAAGTTTTAAGCATCAATGCCCAAACGACCCACAGTTATGAAATTCGGCGGCACTTCGGTCGAAGATGCGGCCGCCATTCGCAACGTCATCGCAATCGTAAAGCTCGCCCTGAATTCGCGCCCCGTGGTGGTCGTTTCAGCCATCGGCGGATTCACCAACGCGTTGTTGCGCAGCGTGCAAACGGCGATTGATGGCGATGCGCGCGCGGCCAGCAAGTCCCTCGAAACTGAATTTGAACGCCATCTGGCAATCGCCGACGAACTCTTGAACAACGAACGGCGGGCCGGATTTGTTTCGACGATGGGCGACGCGCGCAGCAAAATCCGGCAACTGCACAAGATTATCGCGGCGCACCCGGTGACCAGTCCGCCACTCCAGGACGAAATAGTCGCTTATGGGGAGCATCTCTCTTCGCAGTTGCTGACGGCAGCACTGGTTGAGTCCGGGATTGATGCGCGTCATGTAGATGCGCGTCTTTGCATCAAGACAGACGACGTCTACGGCGCCGCGACGCCTCAACCGGAAACACCCAACGCGATTGGCGTCGAGATTGAACCGTTGCTGACAGCCGGCAAAGTGGCGGTGCTGGGTGGATTCATCGGCAGCACCGCGCGCGGCGTGACGACCACGTTAGGGCGCGGCGGCTCGGACTACACGGCAGCAATTGTGGGCGCGGCGCTGGACGCGCGCGAGATTCAAATCTGGACAGACGTGAGCGGCGTCCTGACGGCTGACCCGCGTGTCGTTCCCAACGCGCGCACGATTCGCATTCTTTCGTATCAGGAAGCTGCCGAGCTGGCGTACTTTGGCGCGAAGGTCTTGCATCCGAAGACGATCCAACCGGCGATCGACAAATCGATTCCCGTGCGCGTCTGCAATTCGCGCGCGCCAAAAGAAGCCGGCACGCTAATCGTCGCGCAATCAGAAAGCACACCGCAAACCGTCAAAGCCATCGCGCACAAGAACGGGATCACGACTGTGCAAATAACCTCGGCGCGGATGCTCGGCGCCTATGGTTTTTTGCGCGCGCTGTTCGAGATTTTCGATCGTCACGCCACCGCTGTTGACGTGGTTACGACCTCGGAGGTCAGCGTCTCGCTCTCAATCGACGACGCCACGACCCTGGCGGAACTGGTACCCGATCTCGAGCAACTGGGGACGGTAGAAGTTGAAGGCAACCGCACGATCATCTCGGTGGTTGGCGAAGGCTTGCGCAGCACACCGGGCATCGCGG
Organism: Pyrinomonadaceae bacterium; assembly: GCA_044870975.1. Lineage (GTDB taxonomy): Bacteria > Acidobacteriota > Blastocatellia > Pyrinomonadales > Pyrinomonadaceae > UBA11740. The sequence goes on along the minus strand of JBIOZK010000005.1, from coordinate 38,962 downwards.
CGCGCGTATTCTCAGTCATCGATGATATCAACGTGACAATGATTTCCGTCGGTGCTTCCAGCGTAAATCTCACTTTCATGGTCGATGAGCCGCATGCCGAGGAAGCCATCACCCGTCTTCATCGAGTCTGCTTCGAACGTCCTGACGACACGATCATCGAGTCGTCGCGCGAGGAGGTCACCGCGTGATCGATGTCCTGCGGCTGACGCGCGAACTCGTCGATATTCCATCGGTAACGGGGGAAGAATTTCAAATCGGCACGTCGGTGGGCGAGTTGCTGGTGCGGCTTGGCTATCATATCGAGCTTCAGGACGTTGCCGACGAGCGCTCGAACATTTTCGCAACGACTGAAGTGGCGCCGCGCGTCGTTCTTTCGACTCACATGGACACCGTACCGCCGTTCATCGAGTCGAGTGAAGACGATGAATTCATTTATGGTCGCGGCGCTTGCGATGCCAAGGGAATCATCGCCGCCCAAATCGCGGCTGCAGAGAAACTGCGCGCGGAAGGAATCAAGGACATCGGACTCCTGTTTACGGTTGACGAGGAAGTCACGAGCGCGGGCGCCAAGCTGGCCAACGAACACCCGCTGGCGGCAGGCTGTGAATATCTGATTAACGGCGAGCCGACTGACAATCGACTGGCAGTCGGCACCAAAGGATCGTTACAGGCCACAATTTCAACTACCGGACGCGCGGCGCACTCCGCTTATCCGGAACAGGGCGAGTCGGCGATTGAGAAACTTCTCGACGTCCTCGCAGATCTTCGCCAGGTTGACTGGCCGAGCGATGAAGTGTTCGGAGAGACGACCTGCAACATCGGCGTGCTGAGCGGCGGCAAACGAGCGAACATCATTCCGGATTCGGCGGAGGCGGCAATCCTGATTAGACTCGCCGCCAACGCGAAATTAGTTAGAGCTGAATTGGAGAAGACAGTTGCCGAGCGCGCGACAATCAATTACAAATCTACGCACGATCCGATTCGATTATTGATGCTCGACGGCTTTGAGCAGATGTTGGCGCGATTCACCACCGACATTCCTTACCTGTCGAATTGGGGGAAACCGTTATTGATTGGTCCGGGATCGATTCTGGTGGCACATACCGATCATGAAAGAGTCAGTAAACGCGAACTGCTGGACGCCGTTGACTTGTACATCCGCCTGGTGAAGAGCCTATGAATATTGGATTAATCGGATATGGTGCGATGGGCCGGCTCGTTGGCGACCTGGCGTCAGCACGAGGTCATAAAATTGTGCTGCGCCTCGATCTTCCTGATGCTGAACGCGGCGCGACTGAACTCGCGGACTTGCTGCGTGGTTGCGATGCCGCGATCGATTTTTCGATCGCGGAAGCAGTGCCCAGGAACGCCGAAGCCTGCGCACGCGCAGGTGTACCGCTGGCAGTTGGCACGACTGGCTGGCATTCGCAGCTGGAAAGCATTCGTCGCATCGTGGAAGCGGCGGACGGGGCCATGATTTACGGCGCCAACTTTTCTATCGGCGTGCAAATCTTCTACCGCATCGCGGGGCGCGCGGCAGAACTGTTTCGACAAGTCGATTCCTACGATGCGTTTATCGAAGAAGCGCATCATAAGCGTAAGCGCGACGCGCCCTCGGGAACGGCATTGCAACTTGAGAAGATTGCAGCGAATGGTCTCGGGCGTGAGGTGCCGGTGTCGTCGACGCGCGCCGGTTATATTCCTGGAACTCACCGGTTAGGATTTGATTCAGCAGCGGATCAGGTTCTTATTACGCATGAAGCGCGATCGCGTGAAGGCTTTGCCGCGGGGGCTGTGATGGCGGCAGAATGGATCGTCGGGCGCAAAGGGTTTTACGAATTCTCAGAAGTGTTCGATGAGATGATCAACGAATCGAAGAACGTTTAGAGGCGGGCTACTGCTCGCCGCTGTAGTTAAATCGAAATGGCGGGCAGCAGCCCGTCTCTAAACGAAAGTGAAAAAGCAATGACGATGAAACTTGATTGGATGCGCGGATGCGCGACTGCTTTGGTGACACCGTTCAAGTCTGACGGCTCGATTGATGAACCGTGCCTGCGCGCACTCGTCGACCGACAGATTAACGGTGGGGTGCGTTTGCTGGTGCCGTGCGGTACCACCGGCGAGAGCGCGACCATGACTGAGGACGAAGACGCCCGCGTGATTGCGATAACAATTGAAGTCGCCCGAGGACGCGCGAAAGTAATCGCCGGAGCGGGCAGCAATTCAACGGCGTCAGCAATTGATTATTCAAAACGGGCCCAGGAAGCCGGGGCCGATGCGGTCTTGCAAGTCGCGCCCTGGTACAACAAGCCTACTCAGGAGGGTCTGTACGCGCATTTCCGCGCGATTGCTGAAGCAGTGCCGGAAATGCCAATCATGCTCTACAACGTGCCTGGCCGTACGTCTTCAAACATCGCGGCGCAAACGACGCTCCGACTCGCGCGCGATTGTGAAAACATCGTCGCGGTCAAGGAAGCTTCAGGCAATCTCTCGCAGATTATGGAAATCCTGCGCGAGCGACCTGCCGGGTTTGCAGTTATGTCAGGCGACGATGCAGTGACGCTGCCGTTAATCGCGCTGGGCGCGGAAGGAATCGTCTCCGTCGCTTCGAATGAAATTCCAGATCTGATGTCGCAGATGTCGAATTTCGCGCTCGCAGGAAAATGGGACGAGGCGCGCCAGTTGCACTATCGCATTCTGCCTTTGATGGAGACGAACTTCATTGAGTCGAGTCCCGGTCCGGTTAAGGCAGCGATGACGATGATGGGATTGTTGGAAGAGAATTTCCGCCTGCCTTTGGTTCCGATCACCGAAAAGAGTCGCGCGAAGATCCGCGAAGTAATTTCCGAACTCGGTCTAATCGAAACCGCGCGGGCCAGCGCGTGAGGTCAGCGTTTTCCAAACCATAGACTAACCGCCGGCTACGCATGCGGTACCGACTCCATGGAAACACAAATCGAAGCGCTCGCGGCGCGTGAGTCATCTGCTTATTCCGACGGCGACCGGGCCGTCTTCAACGAATTCAAAGACGCACTGAATCGCGGCGAAATACGCGCCGCTGAGCGTGACGCGAACGGCAAATGGAACACAAACGCCTGGGTGAAGCGCGGCATCCTGCTGGGGTTTCGCATGGGCGCGATCGTTGAACAGACGCCAGCCGGCGCGCCGTTGCAGTTCCTGGACAAGAACACCTATCCGATTCGAAGGTTCTCACCTGACGACCGAGTGCGCATCGTTCCCGGCGGTTCGAGCATTCGCGACGGCGCGTACATCGCGCCCGGCGTCGTCTGCATGCCGCCGATGTTCGTGAACGCCGGCGCTTACGTTGACGAAGGCACGATGATCGACAGTCACGCGCTGGTCGGATCGTGCGCGCAAATCGGAAAGCGAGTGCATCTTTCGGCGGCGGCGCAAATCGGCGGCGTGCTTGAACCCGCGGGAGCGATTCCCGTGATCATCGAAGACGACGTAATCGTCGGCGGCAACTGCGGCGTTTATGAGGGCACGATTGTGCGCGAGCGCGCCGTGCTCGCGACCGGGACGATCATCACCGGCTCAACTCCGGTCTTCGATCTGGTGCGCGAGACCGTATATCGCCGCAGCGCTGATGCGCCACTCGAAATCCCCGCAGGCGCCGTCGTCGTTCCCGGCTCGCGCGCGATTCAAACCCACAAAGCGCGTGAATGGGGCCTGTCACTCTACACTCCAATTATCGTGAAATATCGAGACGAGAAAACTGACGCGGCGACCCAGCTGGAGGAAGCGCTGCGGTGAGCCAATTCCAACCACCCCCGTTTCTGCGCGGCATTGAGAAAAGCATGATCCGAAAGATTTCGGACCGCGCGAAGCCAGGCAGCATCAGTCTCGGTCTCGGCGAACCTGATCTGTCAACGCCGGAGGTGATTCTGCGTGAAGCTGTGCGGGTCATTCAGGAAGAGAAGAGTGGGTACACGCTGCAAGCCGGCCTGGCTTCGCTGCGCGAGCGCATCATCAGCGACTACCCGCACATGAACTTGAGTCTCGACCAGGTGATTGTGACGGCCGGATCGCAGGAATCGCTTTATTTGATACTGCGGACTCTCGTGGGGGACGGCGATCAGGTCTTGATTCCCAATCCCGGGTTCATTCCCTATCCGATGATAATTCGGATGGTGGGTGGCGAGACGGCGACCTATCGTTTGCCCGCCGCGAATGACTTTGGTTTCGACGTCGAGCATTTCCGACGGCAACTTACGCGTCGAACAAAAGTCGTCATCTGTATTAGTCCATCGAACCCAACCGGGCGCGTCTTATCGAGAGATGACCTGCGCGCCATGGCTGAATCGGTTTCGGAAATTGCGCCAAATGCTTACATCGTGAGCGATGAAATCTATCGCGAGTTGTACTACACGGCTGACCGCCCGGCGTCCATCTCCGAATTCTATCCGCGCACGATCGTCGTCAGCGGTCTTTCTAAATCGATGCGCATGACAGGTTGGCGCATTGGCTGGCTGGCCGGAGACGCCGACGTGATGCAAGCCGCGCTGGTACTGCACGGTTACGTCGTGACGTGCGCATCGAGTATTTCGCAGAAGGCAGCGCTGGCCGCATGGACTGATGAAGCTGCGGCGGCACGCGAAGAGTATCGCGCTATTTTTCATCGGCGGCGTGATCACCTTCTCGGATTGTTGCGTGACGAACTCGGCTTGCGGTGCGTGACGCCTGAAGGCGCCTTTTATACGATGGTCGACGTGAGCGCGTATGGAGATGACATGAGGGTTGCCGAGGCCGGGCTCGAGCAAGGAGTCGTTACCATTCCGGCGGCTGCCTTCGGCGATCAGAGCCAAGGCTTTTTGCGGATATCATTCTGCGCGGACGAAGACCGATTGACTGAAGGCGTACGAAGATTGGGCATTGCTTTACAATCCCTGAAATGAATTTGTTTAGAGGCGGGCTACTGCCCGCCAACTTCATCTTGAAAACGGGCGGGCAGTAGCCCGCCTCTAAAAGAAGATTGATGACAAAGAGATTTCGTGTAGGCATTCTCGGCGCGACTGGCGTCGTCGGTCAGCGCATCATTCAACTGCTCGACGGTCACCCGCAGTTTGAAGTGACCGCGCTGGCTGCTTCTGATCGTTCTAAAGGCAAGCGGTACGCTGAGGCTTGCACCTGGCGCTTGCCCGGTGAAATGCCTGAGTGGGTAAGAGCAATCAATGTCCAGGCGCCGGCGCCGCCGCTCGACTGTGATTTCGTTTTCTCCAGCTTGCCGGGAGAAATTGCCGCCCAGGCTGAAGAAGACTTCGCGCGCGCCGGCTATCCGGTAATCACCAACTCATCTTCGCACCGAATGGGCGCGGACGTGCCCTTGCTGATCCCGGAAGTAAATGCTGAGCACTTAGCGCTGATCGAGGTTCAGCGGAAACAGCGAGGCTTCGAACGCGGATTCATCGTGACGAACCCGAACTGTTCCGCGATCGCCATCGTCACCGCGCTCGCTCCGCTTCATGCCAGGTTCGGCATAACCATGTGCGTGGTGACGACGATGCAGGCGCTTTCCGGCGCCGGATATCCCGGCGTGCCATCGCTCGACGCCACCGACAATGTAATTCCCTTCATCGGCGGCGAAGACGAAAAGGTCGAGGCTGAAACCGTCAAGCTGCTGGGCAAATTTGAGGACGGCACGATCGCGAACGCCGCGATGCAGGTGAGCGCGCAATGCAATCGCGTTAACGTGACCGACGGTCACATGGCATCGATAAGATTGAAGCTCGCGAAAACCGCGTCGTTGGCTGAGGTTCGCGAAGCGCTGTCATCCTTCACTTCGGTTCCTCAGCAGCTCAAGCTTCATTCGGCGCCGGCGCGGCCGGTGATCGTGCGCGATGAAATTGATCGACCGCAGCCACGTCTCGATCGCGACGCAGGCAAAGGCATGAGTGTCACCGTGGGCCGCTTGATGGCCGACACGGTGTTTGACTATCGTTTCGTCGCGCTCGGTCACAACACCATTCGCGGCGCGGCCGGAGCAGCGATTTTGAATGCGGAGTTACTGGTCGCGAAGGGTCATCTCTAATCCCAATGCCTTCAGTCGCAGTCATTTGCACAGCAAATCGTTGCCGCAGCATCATGGCGCACGCGATTCTGGTTGCTGAGGCGCGAAAGCGATCGCTGGCAATCGACATTTACTCCGGCGGGGTTCGCGATTTTTCAGATCAGCCGCCCCTGGATGAGACCTCGAGTACCTGCCTGCATTTCAATACGCCGCCCCCCAAGCTGAGGCCTACCTGGGTTGGCGAGCTGCCATTGAGATCGATTGACCGGTTTCTCGTGATGGAACAATTTCACGCGGACGCGCTGCGAGACGAATTCGGAGTCGCTGCCAATCGGATCTCGTTGCTGGGCGATTTTGATCCCGATCACCGCGGCGCCGAGATCGATGATCCGTTCTTCAGTTACAGCGAACAAATTTACCGCCGGTCTTATGAACTGATTCGTGACTGTATTGTTGGCTATTTGGATACGACAGACGAGCTAGGCTGAAGCCAGCTGTCTTACCGTCCAGTCCGTAATCGACGACTTCAGCTCGTTCAGTCGATCGTCGAAGAAATGACCCGCACCGGCGATCACGCGCAACTCCGCGTCACAGTTCACCCTGACCTCGGCAACAAGTTCGCGCAATCGAGCGATGTTGCCGTATTCATCATGCTCGCCGTGCACAAAGAAGATCGGCTTGGAACACTGCTCGAGAAAAGTGAAGTCGTACTTATCAACGGGAGCACCAATGGCAATCATTCGCCTGACGCGTGCGTCATTCATGCCGACTTCCAACCCCACCCGCGCGCCAAAGGAGAAGCCGCATAAAGTGATTTCCTGTCCGGGATAGTTTGCGGCCAGATAGTCCAAACCAGCGCGCACGTCTTCGCGTTCGCCGCGGCCCTCATCATGCTCGCCGGTGCTCTGACCTACGCCGCGAAAATTGATTCGCAACGTGATCAATCCGGCATCGTTCAGCGCCGCGCCGGCGCGGAACACCACCTTGTTGTGCATGGTGCCGCCGCCCAGTGGGTGCGGATGAAGTACCAGAGCGACGCCTTTCGCCGGCGGTGTTCGCGGTTCTTTAATAATCGCTTCGAGCCGACCGTGCTCGACGGGAATGAAGAGGTTTCCTGCGGGATACATATGCCGACCAACCGACCATCTACCGTGGCGATTCTTGATTGCAAAATTGTTATTTGTCAAAAGAGACGCTTTTGACAATTGACTCGCCGTTCAGAAAAGGATTAGCTTTTTCGACGCCACATGAACAAGCCACCCACCGATCAGCCTGCGGAACACGAGCAAAAACTGGAACAGCTCGAGCGACGCCTGAAAATTCAAATTGAAGCCGCGCAGATTCTCGCGGCGGCTGAATCGTTACCCAACGCTGCGACAAAGCTCTTACGAGCGGTTTGCGAGGGGGCGGATTGGGATTTGGGACAGTTGTGGATTGTCGATCATCAAGTGAACAAGCTGCGATGGATCGCCAGTTGGCATCGAGATTCATCAAACCTGGACGATTTTGTCGTTGCGAGCCGGAACCGCTTTTTTGGTCACGACGCCGGCCTTCCCGGCAGAGTCTGGGACAGCGGGGCTCCCGAATGGATTGACGAGATTGCCAACGATCGTCTTTTCCCTCGCGTGGCACTCGCGGCGCAGGCGAATTTGCATTCGGCTGTTGGCTTTCCCGTGAAGACGGGCGAGCAGGTTTGGGGTGTAATCGAACTCTTCAGCGTCGAACGCCAATCGTCAGACAAGTCACTCCTGGAAGTGATGACGGGCATCGGAAGTCAGATCGGGCAGTTTATCGAACGCCAACGCGTCGAGGAAGAATGCGCCAACCTGGCCGAGCGTGAGCAGCGCGCCCGCCTGGAACTTGAGGCCACGATGCAGCGCATGCGCCAGGTGCAGGTGGTAACTGAAGTGGCATTGTCACACCTTTCGCTTGATAAATTGCTGGCTGAGCTTCTCGACCGAGTCCGCGAATCGATCGACGTCGATACGGTAGTGATTCTCCTGTTGGAATCTGACAACACGCTGGTCGCGTGGGCGACCAAAGGACTTGAACTGGATATCAAAATACACGTGCCGATCGGCGCCGGTTTTGCGGGGCGGGTAGCCGAAAAGAAAGCGCCGATTGCGATCGACGACATTCAAAAGGCTGACCTGCATACACCGTTTCTCAAGGAGCGCGGGGTCAAGTCACTACTCGGAGTGCCGCTATTACTCGAAGGACGCGTACTGGGAGTAATTCACGTTGGCCGCCGCGAGCATCGCCCGTTTACCGAGGACGACACGAGGCTCCTGGAGTTAGTCGCATTTCGCGTGGCGCTGGCGATCGACAATGCGCGTCTCTTCGAAGAAGAACGCGCCGCGCGTCGTGAGGCCGAGGCTGCCAGCCGCGCCAAGGATGAATTTCTTACGACCATCTCTCACGAGTTGCGTACGCCGCTGACGCCGATCATCGGATGGATTCACATGATCCGCAACGGTCTGCTGCCCGTCAAAGAATCGGCCCACGGCCTCGAGGTAATCGAGAAGAATTCGCATTCGTTGAAGCGGCTGATAAATGATCTGCTCGACATGTCGGCGATTCTCAGCGGCAAAATGCGCATGGAGCAGAAGCCGGTAGCGGTCACGGAGGCTGTACAGGAAGCCGTCGAGATGGTGCGACCGTTCGCGTCCGCACATGAGGTAACGCTCGAGACAAAACTTTCAGAGTCAGATGATTCAACGCTCACCGGCGATCGCGCCCGCCTCGTGCAGGCCTTTTCAAATCTGCTCGACAACGCCGTCAAGTTTTCACGCGCCGGCAGCATCGTCACCATAAGTTGTGAGCGAATGGCCGACTCGGTGGTCGTGTCCGTCGCAGATCAGGGTCATGGCATCACGTCAGATTTTCTGCCTTTTGTGTTCGACAGGTTTCGGCAGGAGGACGGCTCAAAGACGCGAGCGCATGGAGGCCTCGGCCTGGGCCTGGCGTTGGTGAAGAGTTTTGTTGAGGCGCACCAGGGAAAAATTTCAGCTGAGAGCGGCGGCATCGGACACGGAAGCCGGTTCACAATCACGTTACCTTGCGCGGCCGGAACCGCAGCGGCGGCGATAAGCACGCCGAAGGAAACCAGGCGCGAGTCGACGGCGGCGCGGCTGATGATTATCGAAGATGATCCGGATACGCTCGAAATGCTGCGGGCCACGCTTGAGTTGCATGGCTTTCAAGTCACCGCTTGCGAATCGGCGGTAGAGACGCTGGATGTCGCCCGTCATCAGGCGGTTGATCTAATCATCTCGGACATCGGCATGCCGCAGATGGATGGATTGGAAATGATTCGGCAACTGCGCGAAATTGAAACTTACAAAGCAGTTCCCGCAATCGCGCTGACCGGCTACGCTTCGATCAAGGATGAAAAGGCAGCCCTGGCAGCGGGCTTTGATGCTCACGTCTCCAAGCCGGTCGAACCCAAAGAGCTGCTCGAGTTGATCAGTAGATTAATCAAATCAACAAGTTCAGGTTCGACATAACATTCATAGAACGTGGATCGGCACGCGCAGAGTTTTCGATCCGCGGAGCGCGAACCACGATACATCTTCCTGCAGCAGGTCCAGTTCCAGCAGATAATCACCCGAGTTTCGTGGTGCGTTAATCGTCAAAGAGATCGTTATGGTCTCACCGGGTTTGAGATCGCGAGGTAGAGCCTCTCGGCCATCGTCATTGATTAAGGTCTTTCCGTTTGCATCCAACCAGTGATTTCCGAGTTGCACCTGGAAGGGCGCGTACGACCGTTCACGCGCCAACCACGTGCTGTCACTGATGTTTTTGATCGCTACCTGAATCGACGTCTGCTCGCCAGCGCGCAATGCTTTGGGCTGATTCGATATTTCAATCTCAGCGTTGAAGGCGTTGTCCGGCATCCGCGTTAGCAGTCGCGGCTGTCCGACGGCGATGTAGGTCGTGTAAGGCTCGCTCTCAGCGAGCACGCGACAACGCACGCAGGGATTCTCAGTGGTAATCACGACGGCGCCTTCGGGAGCTGGCTGGTCGAATCCGAGCGAGACAAATTTCGACAGCGGAATGTTTTGCAGAGTTCCGTACCAGTAAGCCTGAATGTATCCGGGCCGGGCAGGGTTATCGGCGAGGTAAATCGGCCCAGCCGCCGCGTTCGCCAGGGCCGCCGGTAAAATCTTTGCCGGATAGTCGGCGTCAAACGTATGCAACCTCTGCGGCGAAGTGGCGCTCGCGTGGTAACGCCATTGAAACCAGGATGCCTGAGCGAAAATCATGACCGCTATCGCGCACAGCGCAATTCTCCGTACCCGCGATTTTGATTCGACCAGCCACGTGACCGCGGGAACCGTTATCACGATTAGAAAGATCGGCATCGGCGATAATCGCAACATGTGAAAGTACTCGTTCGTTAACGAAGCCGGCACCACCGAAGCTGCGAGTCCGTAGAAGACGAACAGCCACCACGCATCAAGCTTTCTGTGCCAAATGATCAGGAAGATCGTGAGGACAATCAGGAATGCGGTAGCAGTCAGCATTGCTGGCCCACCCGGGAGATGGACGATCTCGCTTACTTTCGAGTGCTCGATGGCAAACAGACGCCAGGGATTCAGATTTCCAAGATAGTGTTTCACAAACTCGCGAGCGACTTTGGTTGCCGTGCTCTGCGGAGTGATGTAGGTGAGGTAATTGAAACGGCCGGTGATTGCCTCCGGATGACGTTGTCGCACGATTGCGATCGGAATTAGAGTCGCGGCGTAGGCCGCCATTGTCAGCAGCAATCCGCGTCGGCGTGCGCGCGAAGCAAACACGCACAGGCCGAGCGCTAACAAGGGCGCCAGCAAGCGGCCAATTGAATAGGTATAGGTCAGCAGCGCCAGTGTCGCTGAGAGCGAGACTATTTCCGGCCATCGCCAAACCTGCCTCGTCGAAGCGCGCCAGACGGCGTAGAGAACGCCGGCAACCACCAGCGGATAAAGCGCGACCTCCAAAACCAGGCGGCTCAATTCAAACAACCACGGAGTCAAGAGCGCGATCGTCGCCATGATCAATCCAACAGTTCGTCGCTTACTGATGGCGCCGCCGAGCAAACCTATGACCGCCGCGGTGGCAATCCCGGCCGTGGCACTCAAACATCTCGCCGCAAACATGCCAGGTCCGGTGAATCGAAACCACGCCGCCAGCAGGTAGATGTACGTTGGGTTCTTATATTCGCCGAAGGCGCGAAAGAAGAGCGGCCACGACTGGCCATGTTCATCTTTGCCGGTCGTTGCGATTAGAAAAGCGTTGTAGGAGACAGACGATTCGTCGATATGAAATCCCGGGGGATTCGCTCGCAGGTCCCGGAAATAGATCGCCGACCCGAAGGCGAAGAGCACGAGGAAAATGAAAACTGCCCAGCGGGTGGAAAGAGTTTCGCGCGCGATTTTTGTCATGCGCCGATTGGACTATTCGTCTTCGCGATAGAGATAGATCGCGCCGCCGCCAAACACCGCTTCCGGCGTCTTGCGGCGGTACTTATCAAAGAAGTTAACGCGCTCCGATGGTGTCGCCTCACGGCCATCGATCATCACGCCGGGTACGGTCGAGCCGTTGAGGAAACTGGCGCCGATGACCGCGTAGCGGGTCTTTTCAGGGACCTCGCCCTTTGAATTGGCCAACATCAATGGCTGCACGCCGTACTTGTTCAGCACCATGAAATCTCCAAGAAAGGCAGAACGTACGCGTGTCTCACCACGGGCGCGAAGATAAGCGGCAACCGCGGGCGCGTCATCGCCCCACTCGACGTTCGAGTCGGAAAGATACCACCAATGCGGCTTGCCCACGGCGAACTGATTCATATAGCTCATGTGATCGGGAAACGCGCGGACGGCTTCAACTCCCATCCAAACTCCAAGGAGCGCCACCATGACAGTTCCCCATCGCGCGAACTTCCGCGATTTCAAAACAGATGAGAAAAATGCGCCCCCGATGATAAACAGAAACGGATAAGCAGGCAGACAATAACGAACGCCGATGTCTATACGGCTGAACAAGACGAAGATTGCATAGACAAGTACAGGCGCGAGCAGCCAAAGGTGGTTCACGTCGCGCTTTTTCATCACCCGCGAAATGCTCCAGACAACTGCCGCCAGCGACAAGATGAGAAACGGAATTGTCGATTTGAAAAAGAAAGCGACCGGGAAGTAATACCACCACCCTGTATCGCTGTACATGCCCAACAAACCGGCGGAGTGCCCGACGCCGTTATGCCATATCTGTCGCAGAATGCCGAGCACGAATTCAACGGGCACGATGTACGAGAGCACGTTGGTTAGCGGCGTCAACACTGTCGCCGTTGTGGGAAACATTTCATGAATCGTCTGGACGTCCCACGGCGCGAGTCGTCGATGCTGAAACAAGTAAGCCGCATTAATCGTCACAATCGAGGCGAGGCCGGCGATGAGACAATGCGTGACGCTTGGCGACCAACTTTGGTTTGCTCGGATCCGCTTCCAAACCTGAACCGCAAAATAGACGACGATGATTGGGCCGATCAGCAGCATCGAGAACTTCGTCAGTACCGCGAGACCGATTGAACAGCCTAACCACGCCGCGCGCTTGATTGAGGGCTCCAACGTATAGCGGCGCAACATGAAGAAGAAGAGCAAGTACCCGAACGCCGCGGGGATATCTGTTTGGACGACTCGGCCGTGCGCCAGAACTGTCGGTTCGAGAGCGAACAATGCGACCGCCAGCGTCGCCGCCAGCTCACCGAATAGCTCACGCGCGAACCGAAACATCAAGATGCCCAGCGCCACACACAAACCAATCATGAAGACTCTCGGCCAAAAGGTCAGGGACGGAAACCTCTGCGGATTATTGTCCCAAAACCACGCAATGTAGGCGTAACGCGCCTCCCCGCTTCCCGGAGGGCCGGTCATCTGCTCGGGCCGAATCTCCTCAGGCTGCATAAACAGAAGCGGGATCGCCGCGACCATCTTGGACAAAGGCGGATGCTCGTAAACCAAATCAAAATTGGCGGTAGCTACATGATAGTAGCCGGAGGGAATCATCACGATCTCATCGATCGTGATGCTCTTGCGCGAGATTACAAAAAGCATTTGCAGGGCCATCACCGTCAGCAGTACGGCGCATACGATTTCGGCCAAATGCGCGACAACCCACGCGCGCACGCCGGCAATTGTCGACCCGACATTAATTTCGAGGCTGTTTGGCAGCGGTTCGTCCATTTCGTATGACGGAGGTAGCGAACGAAACCAGGAGTCTTAACTGACGATGAGCGAATGTCTTAATACTTCGGCGCCGAGATCTTCGAACCAGGCCAGATGCTCCGAAACCATATCAAACTGCAGGATGAAGTTTCCTCGAGCAGCCGGCGCTCGCATCGCGATCTCCAATTCGACCGAGTCGTTAGGTTCGACGTCGTGCGGCAGAAATGCGCCCGCGTGATACCACGACACCGGCCGATTCTGTTCGTCCAACACATGGGTGACCAGGTGAACGTCTCCACGTTCGGTTCCCGACTTACTTCCCTCTAACCATCGCGCGTAGCCGCTGTTGTGAGCATTCACCCGAAATCTTAGTTCGTCATTTGGTTGACACTGCGATGGCCCTTCAAGCATCGATAACTTCGATCCGAGATAACTGATGGAGTTGCTGTCCGGAAATGGCGCGTTCTTGGTACAGGCGATCACAGCTCGATCGGGATTGGCCGTCGGCAAAACTTTGATTTCATCAAACCCGACATTCTTCAACAGGGCCGACAACGCCGCGGTACTTGGCAGAAACCAGTTGTAAACGGCCTCTTTCGCTTCGGGCCGATTTTCGACGTAGGCCAGCGGGTGCAACGTCGGGCGTTCGCCGCCTTCTTCGTATTCAAAGGAAGCAGGCGCCTTCTCCGGCGGGTAAATCGCGGTCTCCAGCACGAGCAAACGTCTCGTGATTAGGAATAACTTTTCCAGCGCCAACACTAGATGCTTGCAGTGGTAAATCAAACCCAACGCCAGGGTGACGTCGAATTGTCCCATCACAAACGGATCAAGATCGTAAACCGACCTGCGGTCGTATTCGATTTCCAGCCCCAGCACCTCGCGGACGAACTCAGCTTGCTTGATCAGGTCTCGTTGCGAGTCGAGTCCCAGCACCCGCGCCGCGCCGCGCTTCTTCATTTCGATCGAATAGAACCCGGCATTACAACCGACATCGAGCACGGTCTTTCCGGTGAGATCGTCAGGCACGCAGGCCTTCACGCTTTCCCACGTGGGCCGCGGATGATCGACAGGCTCACCAATCGCGCTCTTAACTTTCGTAACGAGCCCGTCGCCTAAATCGATGCAATGAAACCATGGCGCCAGACGTTGAACCTCGGCGGCAATTTCGGCTGGCGTCATCTTTACGTTTTCAGTAAGCAATCGCTGAGTCACTTCACCACTGAGATCTTCGTTTTGGCCGTCGGTGAACCCTTATCGCTGAACCAGGCGACTTGCTCCTGGAGCACATCGATTTCAAGTGTGTATTCTCCTGGTTCCTTCGGAGCATTGATTACGAGCGGAACTTCGGTCTCCTCTCCCGGGGCCAGGTTCTTTCCCAGGCCATAACGGCCATCCATGTTGGTGAGCAAACTTCCGTCGGCCTTAAGCCAACGGTTACCGGCCGCCAGATAAAACTTATTGTCAGACCGCGTGTTGGCAGGGGCGCCACTTGCCCACCACATCACCGTACTATCGTTTTTGATCTTCACCCGAATGGTTTCTTTTTGCCCGGCCCGTAATTTCGCCGGTGGATCAACCAGACTAATGGCGGCCTTAAATCCTTGAGGCGGCAAGGCTACCGGTTCAGTAGGCGGCGCCGGAGTCGAGGCTTGCGTTTGGCCTGTACTCGGATTTGGAGCCTTCCCGCCGCAGGCGGAGAGAGACGCTCCCACGACCAGCATCAGCATCGCTACCCACAGTTTGAATCGCATCATAGAGTCTCCTTACGAGCTATCGATCATTCATTCAACTTTTATTTTCAAGCTCAGTATTTCTGAGCCGCGATCGCCGAACCAGGCAACGCCCTCTTGTATAGCATCGATTTGCAGAATGTACATTCCCGGCTGTTTCGGAGCGGTGATCGTGAGCGGCAATTCTACCGTCGCGTCCGGCGACAAATCTTCGAAGAGCGCGGCCCGGCCATCGACATCATTCACTTTGCCGCCGCTTTGGTTTAGCCACCTATTGCCGATTGTTAGCTGATATTGCCAGGTTGGCTGGCGACCAGGCCACGTTACGGTGCTTTCATTCTTTAGTGCAACTCGCAATTCGTATTTCTCTCCCACCCGCATGGTGGCCGGCGCGTGAGCGACCGAGAGCCTGGCCACGAAGGCGTTATCCGGCAGCGGCCTGCCTTTCTCGATCGCGCCGGTTGTCTTGTCAACCTCCGGTATTTTCTGCGTCACTTCGGCCAACAACAAATCGAACTTGAGTGCGCGTGAGAAATAATAAATCGAAACCGGACGCGGACTGCCCATGGTCAGGCTCCGCGCCGCCAGTTCATCGAGGGCCTTTTCGTAGTTCTCTCGATCGGTAAGGGTAAAGGTGCGCTGCCCTCGATTCGCATCCATGACCTCGTGAAATTTGCTGCGCGCCGTGGGCGTCAGAAAGTATTCACCCAAACGCACGCCGGTTGCTGGAGCTTCGGGATTCAGCAGACCTGGAACTGCAGACGTTTTGTAAGTCGTTTCGACCCAACTATCCACCTGATCAAGAGCTTGCAAATCTTCCGGGGCCAGGTACGTGGACAATGAGCGATCGCGCAGTATGTTACCGGCTTCACGAAGGTCGTACCGCAATCGGTGATCAAAGATTGTGGCGCGAGCGCTCCATTCCCACTTGTATCCGTGAAGTAAGGCTAACGACAACTGGAGTAATAGCAAAAGGGCGAACGGCGTAATCAATATCGCGCGCCAAGTCCTTAAACCGCTCAATTTCTTCCAGGCGAACGACACCAACCAGACGATCAGAATGCCGCTGGTCAACTCGAGATACAGAGCGTAACGAATATAGCCGCTGCTGGCGCTCCAGACGATCAATCCAAAAAGTGTGATGAAGGCGACTTGCCAGGCGATACGATGCCGCCAGGCGAAACCGAGCACCGCAACCGCTATGACAAAGCCAATCGATAACCGCCCTGAATAAAATCCATACTCACTCAGCCGGTCCGGCCGGAAGAGCACCACCACCGGCCACGTAATTGTCTCAATAAGGACGTGTGGTCCCCAGCGCGGATCGAACGCCGCTCCCTGCGGCCAATAAGGTGATTTGAATAGCCCGTTGTAAAGCGGAAAAACCGGATTGCCGGTCAGGCGATAGATGAGAATTGTAAAGGGCAACAGCGACAGAGCGAAAATCAGTGAGCCGACGGGCGCAGCCTTCGCGAGACGCCAAATCGATTTCTTATCACGCGCGACGTTGAAGATGTAGATGAGAACTATCGGCACCGCATAAATGAGGTTCGCTAACTTGAACGCGGCCGCCATACCTAACAAGAATGCAAGTTGAAGCGTGCGTGCGACTATTCGATTGCCGGCCGGGTTCAGGTTGATCGCCAGCAGCGTCGCCTCAAGCAAGAGCGGTAATGCCAGCAAATCAACCATGTAGTTGTTGATTTGAAATAAGGACTGCTCAGTCGCGAGCACGAAAAAAATCGTCAGGCATTGCAGCCACTGCGGTTTGATCCAGTCTCGCAGCAGCCGACTCAGGATCGTGCCAGTCCAAATCAAGGCAACAAAATTGACTACCGGACCGAGGCGATAGCCGAGCGCGTAGCGATAAAGGCCGGTAACGATGTCAGGCGTCGGGTTGAAGGGCGCCGGCGTCGGAAAGAAATCCCGCGATGTCAGCAGCGGACCGCGTAAGGCGCGCTCGCTATGCAGGATGTGGTAATTCAGAACGTCAAAGGAAATATCCGGGAACGGCAGACGAAGCAAAAAGAAAAAAAGCAGCGGCAAGCCGACCAGCAACCAAAAATGGTGAGGTAACTTGATTGCGGACGCTTCAGTCAGCGAAAGGTAAGTCAGCCATACGAGCAGTGCCGTTACCGCGGCGAGCGTCCAGGCCAAAGGCTTGTTTGGCAAGGTGCAGAAATATTGCCAAACGATGGCCAGCACATAAGGAATTATCGCGACCGACCCGAACTCGATTCGTTTGAGCAGAGTTCCGGCGCCGCTTAGCTGAAAGCGATCTGAGCTGCTATTCATCCACGCCGCGACTGGGATAGACGCGTAACTCATCTCCCACAACTTGAATTTGATATTCGAGTTCCTGTGAGCGGCGGGCAATCGAGTGAAGCACCAGGCCGACCGCCATTGACAATGAACCGCACAGGAAAACCACGAAAGCAAAAATTCCGAGCACCGGTCGCGTGACTATGCCGAGGCGATAATAATCGACCAGCACAGCCACACCTCCGGCCATCGACAGAATTATCAAAAGCAACCCCATCGAACCAAAAAACGTGAGCGGTTTGTAATCGCGAAACAACGACAGCACGGTGTTGAGAATCAGGAGGCCGTCGCGAAAGAACTTAATCTTCGAATGGCTGCCTTGCGGTCGCGTGGTCAAAGTGGTTGGGATTTCAATAATACGAAAGCCGCGCGCAATGGCTTTGATGGTTAGCTCAGTTTCAATTTCAAACCCACCGCCGAATAACGGCAGGCTCTTGACGAACCGGCGATTGAAGGCGCGATAGCCGGACAGGATGTCGGTCAGGTTCGTGCGGAAGAGAGAATTCAAGATCGCAAGCACCAGGCGATTTGCCCACCGATTCATTGATTTAAACTCACTGCTGGTGCCCGCTTGCAGCCGTGAGCCGACTACCATGTCAGCCTCTTCCGAAACGATCGGACGGATCAAACGCCTTACTTCCCGGGCCGGATAAGTGCCGTCGCCATCGACCATTACATACACGTCCGCATCGACGCGCCGAAACATCGCCTGCACGACGAACCCTTTGCCTTGCCGCGATTCAGAAAGTATAGTTGCGCCTGCCGCTTGCGCTCGCTCGACTGTTTGATCGTCCGAATTGTTGTCGAAGACATAGACGTGGGCCTGCGGCAACTCAGCTCGGAAATCGCGCACCACATCAGCAACCGTCAATTCTTCGTTGTGACAGGGGATTAGGATTGCGATACGCACCGAACTGATGTCAACAACATCGTCATTGCGAGCGGGTCGTAACATCTATTTGGGCAATCTGGTTCGCTTGCGACCATCAAGGACGGAGGCGCGAACTATGGACGAGCGCCACAAACTAACACTGCCCAAGGCTGGATGACAAACTGATGAATGAGATCGAAGCTTTGTGGTCCATCCTGAACGCCACCCTGATCATCCCGGTAAGATTAGATCACGCCGAATGAACCAACCGGGTTTCATGCTTCTGCGCCGCCCATTCGCGCGCGAGCTACTCATTTTCATTTGCTTCTGCGCGCTGACTGCGGTAATGACGTGGCCGTGGATTCACCATCTGCACGATGCGGTCGCAGATAAGGGCGATCCCTACATGATTGCCTGGACGCTTTGGTGGGACTTTCATCAAACTTTTCACAATCCGCTTCATTTGTTCGACGCGAATGTTTTCTATCCATATCGCTACACGCTGGCTTTCAGCGAAAACGACTATGGGATTGCGATGCTCTTCTTTCCGTTGTTTGCGTTGGGACTGCGGCCGCTGACGGTGCACGCGATTGCCACCTTCTTCGGTTTTGCTTTCAGCGGGTATGGCGCCTTTCGGCTGACGCGAACGCTCAGCGGGGATTACAAGGCAGCCTGGTTGGCGGGAATAATTTTCGCTTTTATTCCTTACCGCTTCCACCTGTTGTCACATTTGCACTACTTGTTCGCCGGGTGGCTGCCGCTGGTGTGCGAAGCCTTAATTTTGTTCGCTCGGCAGACCAGTTGGAAACGCGCCGCGTGGCTGGGAGTGGCATTTCTGATGAATGCTCTCACCTGTATCAGCTGGTTCATCATGGCGCTGGTGCCGCTGGGTCTGACGTTTGTCTTTTTACTTTTCACGACGCAGGCTCTCGCGCGCAGCCGGGTTTTCTGGATCCGCGGAGCGACGGCGCTGGCCGGTGCGATGCTGCTGCTGTCGCCTTTTCTTATCACGTATTACCGGGTATCGGTTCTTTATGGATTGCACTGGCAACCCTGGGAGTTTGCCTTCAACTCGGCCTTGCCGATCAACTGGCTGAAATCGGATTCGCGCAACAAACTCTGGCAGAACCTGGGAACCTGGATACCGTCCGGCAACATGCTTTTTCCCGGTGTCCTCGCGCCGCTGCTCGCATTGGCAGCGCTGCGATTTCGTCACGCCGCTCAAACATCCTTCAGTCGTCTGCAGCGCTACGCTCGTGCCGGGCTCGACATTGTAATAGCGCTGGCATTCATCGTCGCTGTGGTAACGGTTCTTTATCAGGACTTGATCATCAGAATCCTTGGCGTCCGCATCATTCGCCTCAATCCCCATTCAATTAGGCACGCGCTAATTGTCATAGTCGTAGCGACGGCTGCGCGAGTCGTCCTGACTCTACCTTCCATAGTTCAAAGCATCAGGAGCTCAGTCGATTCAGCAGATTGTGTCACCCGCTGGCGCGAACACTCTGCGATCGTGATCGGGTTTATCTGGATGGCCTGGGGATTCCTTTCGTCACTGGGACCAAACTTTTTCATTTATCGCTGGCTGCTTAATTATGTGGTGTTGTTTCAAAGTATCCGCTTCCCGTCGCGCGCAGCGATGATCTGCTTTGTCGGTTTGGCGGTCCTCGGCGGAGTTGGCGGGGCGCACATTGCCAGTCGCGTACAACGCGCGCTTTCATTCAAGCACCTGGAGACAGTTGGGATAATTCTGATAGCGGGCATGCTCATGTTCGAGCTGCGCGCCGCGCCGTTGCACATTGAAAGAGGCGAGGTCGAGCCGTCAGCGCTGGCGCTGCGGCTAAGAAAGACGCCAATGACGGGCGGCATCGTCGAACTGCCGTCGGTGACTGATCAAGCCCGCCATTTTTATATGCTACGCGCCGCCGACCACCAGCGACCCCTGGTGAACGCCACGTCAAGTTTCGTTTCACCAACCACCGACCAAATCAACAAAGCCACTGAAGGCAAAATTGATTCGAGTCTTATGGATTTGCTCGAGCAGATTCCCACGTCTTATCTGGTGATTCACAACAGTCGCATGACCGGGTCGCAGCAGATAATCTGCGAACGCTTTTTGGCGCGCCACACAACCTCGGGTCGATTGCGTTTTGTCAATCGCTTCGAGCCAGACGACGATCTTTATGCGATCGTCAAGAACGAGCCCACTGCAATCTCGGAAGCGCCGCTCCCAATCAAGACTACTTCTCGAGATTGGCACACTGAACTTGAACGAGATCCGGTGAGCCTCCTGGCGCTGCCCGAGCAAAGCCTGACGCTCTATCGCATCCTCCTGACGACCACGGGAGCAATGCCGAAATATTCTGACTTTATGCGCGACCTCAAGGCAGTTGCCGCGTACGTCAACCTTAATTCCGACGAAGCAACCACAGAATTTACACAGAACCTGAGTGAATTTTCCGCGCGGCTGATGGAACATGAATCAATGCAGCGACTCGATAATCGAACTTACGTCGCGCATCTGGTACGAAACACCAATGTTCCTTTTTACGATTGGGAGCAGGAACAACTGGCCGCGCAATTGGACGCGGGCCAGCAATCTCGAGTCGACGTGCTTTTGAAAATTGCCAATGACGACCGGTTGATCGAAATGCAGAAGGATCGATCATTACTGGTGCTCCACTACTTCGCGTTTCTGAGAAGGAACCCGAATGATCCACCGGATCGCAATTTCAGCGGGTTCAATTTCTGGCTGCAACAGTTGACACAAAATCACGACACGCAAAAAATTGCCACCGCTTTTCAGAATTCAATTGAGTTCCAGGCAATCAAACAACGGCAGCATTAATAAATGACTCGCTTAGCGGACCTGCGATTCAGATTCAGAACAGATCGGGCGGCGGCCGTGGCGGTCAGTTTCGCCCCGCTAATCTATTTCCTGCCGGCCCTGATCGCGGGACGAGTTCTCTGCCCCTGGGATGGTTTACTGCAGAACGTGCCGTTTCGGGTCGCGGCGGCGCAGATGATTCGGGGCGGGCATTTACCGCTATGGAACCCTTACCTTTTTAGCGGCATGCCGCTGTTTGCCACGGCGCAGGTGGGCGTTCTCTATCCGCTTAACTGGTTCTATCTTCCTTTCTCAACCACGGTCGCCACCAACCTGATGGTGATTTCGACTTATGGGGCGGCCGGGCTCGGTGCTTATCTCTACGCTCGAAAGATTGGGGCCTCGGTCGCCGGCGCTGCGATTACCAGCCTCACATGGCAGTTCGGCGGTGCGGTTATTGGTCAACTCAGTCACATCAATATTGCGCAGACGGCAGCACTGCTGCCCTGGCTGCTTTGGTCAGTAGATCGCTATACCGAAAAGCGGAGCATGAAACGCGGTGCGCTTGTATCACTGATCATCGCAATTCAATTCTTCGCCGGGCACCAACAAACGTTCGTCAATTCACTTTTGCTCGTGGCGGCATACGTGATTGTCATGGCAGTTGCAAACCGGGAATTGCGAACGCGTTACCTCACGAATTTCGCATTTGTTTTGATCGGCCTGCTGCTTGCAGCCATCCAGATCCTGCCAACTTACGAGCTGCTGCGACGCAGCGAGCGCTCTGCCGCGACCTATGAATTCTTCTCGTCGTTCTCAATGCCGAAGCGATTCATCCTCACGTTCCTCGCGCCGTACGTCATGGGCGGCGGTGACGGCCGCTTGTTTCGGGCGCCTTACGTGGGGCCGCCGTATTATCCGGAAATGGTTGGATACGTGGGTTTGCTAACGATCATCCTGGCAGTGATCGCGGTGGTCAGTAAGCCCGATCTGCGCGCGAAGTTCTGGGCGGTCGTCGCGGTCATCTGTCTGCTGCTGGCATTTGGCGCGTATGCGCCGCTTCATTTCCACAAATTGATTTACTACGTGCCGCTGCTGAATCTATTTCGCGTTCCAGCCCGGCATTTGATGGAAGTCGATTTCGCTTTAGCGGTGCTGGCAGGTCGCGGATTTACGGCGCTGGCAAGTCATCGAGAAGCTTTGCGGACACGAACGATTGCGATCGCTTCAGGACTGGCGATCCTCCTGCTGACGATTCTGACGGTCACTTTCCTGCGACCGGCCGACTTTCATCTGGCGCGGGCGCTGCCGGTAACAATGTTGCGCACCCCTGAACTGTTCATACCCATCGTCGTCGCTGCCGTCAGCGTCTACGGCCTTTGGCTCTTGGTGTGCGGCAAACGCGGGGCGACGCTGCTATTGTTTTCGATTCTGGCAATCGACTTGATGTTGTGGGGACAATCCGGCGGCTGGTACGTCGCGAGTCCGCACGCCCGCGATGAATATTTTCACCGCCCAGCCATCGTTGAGACTCTTAACAAGACGGCGCCGGCGGACAAGTCATCGTTCCGCCTGTTGACCGCTCCGCATGAATTCAATCCCGCAGCGCCGCCGGTGCCGCCTTCGGTTTCGCATTCAGAGAACTTCGTTTTGTGGACGCAGCCCGACATTTATATGATGCACGGCATTCCCAACGCCGCGGGGTATGATGGCTTTGGCCTGGAGCGCTACAGCCAATTGGCTGGTCGCATGAAGGTTTGGGGCGAGCTAACCGATCCCGATCGCAGCTTGCGCAGCGACAGCCGCGAAATTGATTTGCTTAACGTGCGATATCTGCTGTCAATGCGACAACAATCGGCCGCGGACGCCCGGTCAAGCGGCTTCGCAACTGCGACTCAGAAATTTGGCGATTACAGCTTTGCGGAAAAGGATTTGGGTCTTTCGAGTTTGGTGAAAGAGAAACGTCTTACGTTTTCAGTGCCACCAGTAGAAATCGATCAGCTCGCGTTGGTAACGCAGCTTGCCTGGTCAGAGAGCATTCCCGACCAAACGACTGTGGCTCATGTCCGCCTTAAATCTGCGGACGGCCAGATTTTGGATCTGCCGTTGCGCGCCGGCGTCGATACGTCTGAATGGTCATTCGAGCGGCCCGACATTCGCGCGCGCATTCGTCACGGCCGCGCCACCGTGGCGACTAGTTACAAAGTTGAAGAGGCGCAAGCAAGTTACGACGCTCACACATACGTAACGTCGCTAACGCTGCCGCAGATGACGAAAGTTAACAGTGGCGAAATCGTGCTCGAGTCTGCTCACCGCTGGCCTGATCTTAGCCTGACCGTGTTCCGGATATCCTTAATTAACCAACCGGCTGGTCAAACGTACGCCGTCAGACGTGAGATGGTGAGCATCGATCAGGAAGTTAATCGATCGTCAAGTCGATGGGAATCCCTGGGACAAACCGACGACGTTGATATCTATCAAAATCGGCAGGCAATGCCACGCGCGTGGTTGGCGTCACAGGCGATCGTGTTGAATGAAGCCGCGATGCTCGAAGTCATTCGCAGCGGACGGTTTGCCGATGGAAAGAAATGGGACCCGGCAACCACGGCTCTCGTTGAAGCGCCGGCAGCTTCTCAGCTCAACGGCACTGGCGAAGCTCGGATCACGAGGTATGAACCTAATCGGATCGATGTGCTTACGAAATCAGACGGTCCTTCAATTCTAATTCTGAGTGAGAATCACTATCCCGGTTGGCGCGCGTACGTGGACGGTCGCTTTGTCGACACGTTGCGCGTTGACTATAACCTGCGCGGGGCGATGTTGCCGGCGGGCGAACATACGGTCGAGTTTGTCTATCGACCCAAGTCGGTGTTTGTTGGCACCACGTTATCGCTGTTCGCGTTGGCGTTCTTGATAGCAGGCGTCGTTATCGATCGCCAACGTCGCGCTACAGCTCGCTGAATAAATGTCCGAAGCTTCTCGATCAGTCTCGATGGTCTCGCCGCGATTTGTCGATGCACTCGACGATTGCTTTTTCTATCACACGATGGATCTGCCGGAACTTGGTCTCGTGCACGGACAATGGGACCTGCGCGGCCGATTCGACGATTATGTTAGCGGAGTGTCCGTGACGGGAAAGTCCGTGCTCGACGTTGGCACCGCAACCGGTTTTCTCAGCTTTGAATCAGAAAAGCGTGGCGCGTCCCGGGTCGTTTCATTCGACCTGGGTGACGCGCGCCAGCAGATGTTCATTCCGTTCAAGGACAAGCCCTATTTCCAAAACTATGAACAGTTCGCCAGGGATCACGCCGTCGAAGTTGAGACCTGGAAGAATGCGTATTGGCTGTGTCATCGGCTCTTGAAGTCGCAAGCTGAGGTTTTCTATGGCGACATTTTTCACCTGCCGCCCGCGTTGGGACAATTCGATATCGCGATCGTCGGCGCCGTACTTGAACATCTGAACGATCAAATCACGGCGATGGCCTCGGTTGCGCGTCTGACCAAAGAAACCATGGTGATTGTTACGCCGGTGCTGGAAACCGAAGAGCGGATCGCACGGCTTGAGCCGACGGCCGACAATCCCGGTTATGACTTCACGTGGTGGCGTTATTCAATCGGCGCTTATCGCGAAATTCTGAAAATTATCGGTTTCAGCATCGCGCGCATCACCGCTGCGGATTATCTCTGGGAACACGAAGGCAGTTTGGAGACACGTTGGACGATCGTCGCCGTGCGCGACTGACCGGACCCTGCAATGAACATTCTCATTTGCACGTCACAGGTTCCCTTTGTCTCGGGCGGCGCCGAAGTGCACGTCGCGAATCTGAAGCAGGCTCTGATCGAAGCCGGACATGAGGCGGACGTCGTGGCGCTGCCCTTCAAATGGTACCCGCCGCGCGAGATCATCCGCAGCTCACTCGCCTGGCGAATGCTCGACGTGACCGAAGCCAACGGCAAGCCGGTCGACATGGTCATCGGCATGAAGTTTCCAGCCTATCTCGTTGAGCATCCGCGAAAGGTTCTCTGGATAATCCATCAATACCGTTCGGCCTACGACATGGCGGGGACTGATTACGATGACCTTGCAGGCTATGCTGACGGCACGAGCACGCGAATGTTCGTCAAGCACGCCGACGAAACCTTCATTCCGCGCGCGCTGAAGGTGTTTGCGAATTCGCGGAACGTGGCAGCTCGCATGTTGCGCTTCAATAACATCCACAGTGAGCCTCTCTATCATCCGCCGCCGCGCGCTGAACTGCTCACGCCCGGTGAGCAAGGCGATTACGTCTTTTATCCGAGCCGGTTGGAACCACAGAAGCGGCAGGACGTGTTGATCGAAGCAGCTCGGCACCTTAAATCGGATGCCCGGATCATTCTCGCTGGAGGCGGTCGTCAACTCGCTCACTATCAGTCGCTCGTCAACAGTGACCGCAAGATTCGTGAGCGCGTCGAGATACGCGGTTTCGTTTCAGAAGCAGAAATGTTGAAGCTGTACGGCGGCTCGTTAGCTGTCTGTTATCTGCCGTGGGACGAAGATTACGGCTATGTTTCGCTGGAAGCGATGTATGCGGGCAAGCCTTTAATCGTGGCCCGTGACGGCGGCGGCGCCTGTGAGTTCATTGAAGACGGCAGCGAAGGATTGATTGTCGACCCAACTCCGCAAGACGTTGCGCAGGCAATCGATGAACTATATTTGGATCGCAAGCGCGCGCGTGAGATGGGCGAGCGCGGACGCGAGAAAGTCCTGGCGATGAAGCTATCGTGGCAGAATGTGGTGGAGAAATTGACTCGTCCGGTGATCGACCTTTTCAAGTAATCAATCCGCACGGCCCACTTCAAACTCAATCGTTAACGGCTCGGAACCACGTTGTTCGAACCACGCTATTTGCTGATCCACAAGATCAAGCTTCAGCCGATATTTCCCTACTTGCTTTGGCGCTTTGTATTTAATCTTAACCCGCACAGTTTCCCCGGGCGCGACGGCGTGAGGCAGCAGTGGCTCGCCGTGAAACTCCGTAACCAGCAGTCCATCTTCATCGAACACCCGAACCGCGGGCATAACGATGCCGGCACGGGGCGTCGGACTGGTCAGCCATAAAGTATCGCCGGAGTTTTCAATAGAAATTGGAATTGAAAGTAGCTCGCCGGGCGCGATTCGCGGCGGCGAATTTTCCAGAAGTTTGAACTCGGCTCGCAGCATACCGGGGCGCAGGCTGTCAGGTTTCGTTGACGCGCGCTCGCCACTTTCGCGAACAATTTTCTTGCACAGGAGATAATTCACTTCAGCCGGACGAACAATCACCCGGTCGCCTTCCATCTCTTCGCGCTCGAACAATCCGTTTACATTGACCAGGTCGCCGACAATCGCGAAGCCGTGTTCATCCAGCAATTCGCGGAGATAGTCGCGGCTGAACGGCGATTCCAGAGTTCCGAATTGGCGCATCACGCCGATCAATTCCTCCTCCATCTGCGAGCCTGCGGACGGACGATCGCCTTCGAGAATGAAGAGCGATCCGCCATAACGCGTCGCGGCCGCCAGGTGCGCGATGACCGCGCGCTCGTCTTCGAAATGATGCAGCGAGTCATAACAGATGACCGCGTCGAATTCTTCATCCAACGGCGCGCGCTCAATATCATGAACTTCGAATTCGCAACGCACAGTCGTTTCGTGATCCACACCGTAAGGAACTCGCGCGACCCGATCGCGGGACATCTCAATCAACGCCGGACTGATGTCAATCCCCTTCACCCGGTAACCCAGGCGCGCGAAGTATTCGCTCAACCAACCTGAGCCGCAGCCGACATCAAGGATGCGACTCCCTGCCGGTAAAGCCAGCGCGACAGCGATGTTAGCGAAGTCGCAGAAATGGCGAAACGCTTCAATGTCCAGCCCTTCACCTGCATATTTCGCCGGCTTGTGCGCGAGATTGTAGAAAGGTTTGGTGAAGAGATGGTGACGGCGCTCCGGATCGAGCTTGCTGACATAATCAATCGCAGCCTGCTTGTAATCGATGCCTGCGAGCTTCGGCGTACGTCTGTGATGACCGTTTGATTGTATGGATGAGTCCGCGGATGCTTTGGATTGAATTGAAGTCGTCGCGCCAACGGACGCGACCCTCACCGAACCGTCAACCAGAGACCCTATGTCAGCCGCGACCTGTGTCAGAGCTTCATCGGAGCGGTGGGCGTCGATGCCAAGCGCGCCAATTTCCCTGGCCAGTGTGTCGACCAGATACTCTTTTGGCTGCTGATTGATAATGCGCGAAATGAAATCGAGATATTGGGCGGCGCCTTTGCGGATATCGTGATCGGCCAGCACATGACGGCGGGCGTTGGCGCCTATCTCGTGGCGCAACTCTTGATTGCCAATCAAAGCTGCCAGGTAGGCTTGCAGCAGCTCGTCGGAATTGCGAGTCATGTCGAGTTTCACGACTGCATTGTCGGGCAATTCACCAAACCAGCCCGCATCCGAAACAATCGCGGCCACGCCGGCAGCCATGATTCGGCACAGGCTTCCGGAAGTTTCGCCGATGATCGCCTCGCGTAAATTTATCGCGATGTCCGTCTCCGTGATGTGCCGTTGAAATTCTGCGAGGCTGACGTGACCGGTAATCTCCACACGATCTTCCAGCCCCAGCTCGCGGACAAGCGAACGCACATCAAAATACTGATTGGGTTCGCCGACCAGCGTATAGCGAAAATCATATTTCGTTTTCAGCGCCGCCAAAGCTCGCAGCGCTCTTTCAATCCCCTTGTTCGGCGTGATTAGACCAAACGACGCTATCTGCACCGGTCGTCCGTTCGTGTTATGACTTGACGGTCCGGCCGCGGCGGCGGCTTCGGTGATGTGATGAGGGATCACCTGCACTGTCGCGCCGGGCGCAATCGAAGCAAGTCGCTGACGACTCCAGTTGGAATGCACGATAACGCCGCGCGCCTCGCGGACGATCCGGTCGTTGAGCGGAAATCGCACCGCGTTCGCGGCAATTCGTGGGGGAGCGCCGGCGGCCAGCGCCTCGCTGGCGGCACGTTTGACGCTGTCGCCATAGCACCGACCAACTTCATCAAGGTACAGCCGCAAATCTTTTCGCGTCTGTGCCAGATTGAAAAAGAAATCGTGCAACGCAAAATCGTGCAGCACCAAAATGCCGGGGTACTTCACCATCGTTTCAAAAATGCCCGTGTGATAACGATGGTCGTTCCCCATGTGATAGAGGATGGCGTCGAAAGCGGAGAGCTGCGTTAGCGATTCCGGGTGCTTTTGATAATCGATAACCTCAAACCGCGAACCAACTTCCGGATTGGTTGGATCAAAGTCATCAACAAATAAGGTGATGTCCGCACCCTGCGCGAGGTACGGCAGTAACTCTTCGCTGTAATCGGAAATGCCCGAGCGTTTCGGCGACAGCGGACTGAAGTAGGCGAGTTTCATTTTGATCGCAGGAGGATCGTCAGTGGGCTAATGGTTAGTTTTGCTCACGAGTGCTTAGTTCAATGTTGCAGACTGCGATCGAAATCTCCCGATCGTCACGATCGTCATTGTCCCCGGGACGCGGCTGCCAGGTGCGGTCGGCACGAATTTCCAGTTCGTATTCACCGGCTGATGCTCCGGTAAGCTCGAGCGGCACAGAAAGGTTAAGGTGCAGCCAGCCCTGAGAAAAGAGTTCACACTTCGAGACCGTCTCGCCATTTAAAACGAATTCGAGGGAAAGCGGACGCTCGCGCACATCGGGGATGTGGGTGGTCAGATCAAGACTGATCTCCGACAGCTTGTCCGCGGCGAAGCGAATGCGTCCGCATTCGGTCATCCAACGCGCCACCGGTGGCAAAAGATTCGGTTCGTACCAGCCATCATCGAAAGTGGCGCCCCGGTCGCGATCCAGACAGCGCGCGTGGTCGAGGGATGCAGCTTCGGTATAAAGTGCGCGGCGATCGCGATGCTCATTGTAAAAGCGGCCCAGCGGTACGTTTGCGGCTTTCAGAAAAACGTACAGCCCGCTCTTTGGTAAAGACACATTGAGATCGGAAATTTTTCCGAAGACGTAACCCATTGCCATGTCGAACGCTCGACGCTCTTTGAAAGAAAGCCCTCGCAGGTACTCAAGAAAATCCTCCTCAAAGCTGAGGCCGTACTTGTCTGCTTGTTTGATAAACTCTTCGCTGCTGAGGTTAAGCGCATATCGCGATTCCCAGGCCACGTGCTGGAAAAATCGCATAAAGCGCTGGCCGTGCTCCTGCTCCTCTTCCAGGCCGACGTGGCCATCGACATCCACGAAGCGACGCAATTCGTCCGGGGTCATCTCATCGTAACTCTTTTGCGCGGCGTGATCGGTGCACTCGATGCCATGCATGGTGACTCCGTCCGGGCTTAGCACACGTTTTATTTCAGCGAGCACGGCGTCTTTCTCTTCAAACCCAATATGTCCCAGCACGTCGAGACTGACCACGTAATCAAAACTCTGATCCGGAAACGGCAATTGTGAAAGCCGCGTGGTGGCGGTGAAATCGTACCCGTTGCGCTGTGCCGCCACCGTACAGTCGGCGGAAAGATCAACCCCAGTCAAGGTCACACCCTTGCGCTTTAAGAGCGCGAGCATGCCGGCGCCGCAGCCTAGATCGAGCAGACTCGAGCCGGCGCGAACGTTGTCGTAAATCCACATCGTACGCGCGAAACGAATATCAAAACGATCGAGCGCTTTGAAGTAACGCGCATCCAGGACTTCGTCTGAAACAAATTTCGTGCGATAGAAGTCACGGACGTCCGCAACCCCGGCCCGCGCGTAGAGATTATCTTCAGCGTTCGACATACGACATCAACGGTTGCCGGTTTTCAGGGCCGCTTCAAGCTTATCCATGCGCGCTAACAACTCACGCCGCGCTCGGTCTTCAAGGATGGCAGACTCGCCGCTCTCCAACGAAATCTGGCGGAAACAGACGCGCTGCTCCTCTTTCAAATCAGCTGCGAGTTGCGACAGTCGCCGATCAATTTCCTGCTGCTGCTCGGATTTCAATTCCCGGTCTTCCGCTCGTAACTGGGCAGCCAACTCGATCACTTGATCCGCCAATTTGATATGTTCGGCCGCCAGGCCATTGTGTTCGTCCAACAACGCTTGATATCGAGCAGCCAGCATCGAGTGTTCGGTTTCGAGCTGCGAATGTTTATTGACCTGCTCTGTCGATACGAAATGCTTGACCTCAGCGACGGTTGCATCCAGCCGCTGCAGACGCGCTGCAGTCTCCGATAGCATCTCACCAGTCTCGGTCCTGATACTTGTCAGTTGTCGATTCACCTCCTGGGCCGTTTGCGACCGCAGTGCCAGCAACTGTTCACGCAGACTCGACAGCTCCTGCGCTTCTCCCCTGAGAAGCTCAACCACATCAGTCAACGCTTCATTAACCGCTCGATTGAAGTTGACTTGTTCCCACGTAAACCAACGAGTTAACCGCTTACTTTTACTCTTAATCCACAGTTCAAAACGGGCCCGCGCGCCTTGCCGGTTGCTGAAGATTGGCGGCACGCGATCGGCCGCGCGACCTGAGATTGCCAGCAGCGCGCGCAGTCGCTGCAATGCATCGTCGTACCTCGAAACCGGCGAAGATCCGTTCGACGGCGATCCGTTTGGGGCCAGCGAAGTGTCACTCGCAGGGGCCGTGTGCTCCGACACTACGCGCTCGCGAATTTGATTCAGAATTCCTTCTACATCCATAACTACACCATCATGACTTCCTTCAAATCAGCCTCGCCGGCGGTTGGCGTATTCAGGCGACGCGCACTTGCCGTCGCATTCAGATTGGCAATTCCTTCAGTCACCCGCAAGCTGGTCACGCGAAAGAACCGCACGCCATCGAGCCAATCATAAGCCTCACCTTCGCTGCTGTGGACGGCACAGGAGATGGAATAGTTGTCGATGCCCAGCCAGCAATTAAACGCAAAGGTCACTTCGATAATGTCACCGCGACGGGCCTGCCCCAGTGCGAGCTGCTGCTCTTGAGTATTAGTCCCGAAGGCGCTGATGCCATGACGATTTCTTATGAGAAAGCCAACCACGGCATCGGCGACGTCGGCATTGAATCGCGCGGCCACCTTCATCGTCAGCGGGGTGCCGGTTTCGACAATTTCAGCGCGGCTATTGGTCGCGCCGCACAATTCCGCCAGCACGATTTCAGCGTCGCGATTACCATGACGATAAGCAAATGTGAGTGGCTCGAAAGATGCGGCTTCGGGCGGCGCTTCAGACATCCCTTCCGATTCAGCCTCGTAAGCACGCTCGCGCTCCATCACAATCTGCTGATACCGATTGAGCACATCCGCCGGATCGCCGTCGGAGATGATTCGACCGTGGCTCATTAGAATAGCGCGCGAGCAGAGCGCGCGAATCGCGGCCACATCATGTGACACGAACAGCACCGTGGTGCCGCGTTCGTGCAGTTCCTTGATACGGCGCAGGCAGCGATGCTGAAACACTGCGTCTCCGACCGCGAGGGCCTCGTCGATGATAAGAATGTCCGGCTCGACACTCGCGGCGATCGCGAACGCCAGGCGCACGTACATGCCGCTGGAATAAGTCTTGACGGGCTGATTGATGAAATCGCCGATTTCGGCGAACCGTTCGATCTGCGGGAGCAGCGCGTCGGTTTCACGGCGCGAAAACCCAAGCAGGGATGCGTTCATGTAAACGTTTTCGACTCCGGTGAATTCCGGGTCGAACCCGGCGCCGAGTTCCAGCAATGCCGAGATTCGTCCTTCATGCCAGACTTCTCCCTGTGTCGGCTCTAAGGTCCCGGCGATGATTTGCAGCAACGTCGACTTGCCGCAGCCGTTCGGCCCAATAATGCCGACGATGTCTCCCTGGTTCAGTTCGAACGAAACATCATGCAGCGCCCAGAATTCTTTATGCCTCTTGAGCCGGCCACGCGTGAGTGATTCTTTCAGACGATCTCCGGGACGCGCGTAGGTGCGATATTGCTTTGAAACACCCTGAACTCTAAGCGCCGCGGTCATGCGGAAAATGTACCAGCCAGAGGGCAAAGAGCAAAGGGCGAAGCCCAGGTCGCTGGAGCTGCGAATCACACAAAACACAAAGGGTCAGGCTGTTACCCCTGACCCTTTGAACCTGGCGATTGCCTTTCGCTCTAGCTCGCGCCGAAGCGTTGGCGGTATTCGGAAGAAGTGATAAAGGCCTTAACCATTTCGGCCTGAATGAAATTGCCGCCGAAACTATTGAGTTTGCCCGCCCAGAAGTTGAATCCGGAGGTGTCTGGATCGCGCCTGAGATAACCGAAGTACTGCATCGTCACAAACGCATTATTGAATTCCCGCGTGCGTAGAAATGCAGACTCGGCCACCATCCGCAGCACTGTCGCCCGCGTCAGCGTCGCCCCATTCAGTCCCGCCACCAGCGAGTCGCGGAAAGCCTGCGTCGCCGGAAAGTCACCGCGGATTTCCCCGCCACCAAACTGGACCGTGTGGAAATTAATATAGGCCCGGCC
This sequence comes from Pyrinomonadaceae bacterium, assembly GCA_044870975.1. GTDB lineage: Bacteria > Acidobacteriota > Blastocatellia > Pyrinomonadales > Pyrinomonadaceae > UBA11740. The sequence goes on along the minus strand of JBIOZK010000005.1, from coordinate 6,492 downwards.
GGCCCGGATGTTGGCGAGCTGTGCCGCCAACGTCGTCCCGTTGCCTTCCGGGGCATCCCACTTACCGCTGACCGTCGCGCCCACGCCGCTTCCGAATGGCGTGACCACCGCGTCGTTCGGATTGTTGTCGTTGAACGGAGTCCCGATGAAGCCCCAAACCACCGGACCATTCACTCCCGGAGCCACCGACGCCCCAGCGTGGATGTGTGCGTTGGCGAGGTTGTCGTTGGTGTCGGCTGTCTGCGCCCCGGTGAAGTCGATGTTGTTTATGGTCGCCGTCATCGTCATCGCCGTATCACCGGCATTGAATACGAAGCGCGCAGTTCCGTACGAGTTAGGCCGGCGCGCCCCACCCGACAAAGTCGGTACCGTCGGTGGGACTTCCTGTGAATTCGTGATGTTCACGATGAAGTCCTTCGGCGCCAGGTTCGCCGCGGTCAGCAGGTTGTCCACGTATTGATCATTTGTCAGCGCTGCCGGATAGGCGGCGACAAACGCCGGCCGGGCCACGAAGTCATTAAAGTAAGCGGTCTTATTCGCCTCGAGCACCACGTCGGCTCCCGGTTGTCCAAAGACATATCCGTTCTGTAACGCCTGGGTGTCCAGCTCAAAGTTGCCGTACAAAACCGGCGCTGGCGACCCGGAGGCGGTCTGCCCGAACGCCACGCGGTGCGTTAGGTAGGCGAGATAACCCGTGTTCTGGAATTCCTGCGACAGGAAGAATGCGGCGCTGACATTGTTCCGCTTGACCGCGATACAATTCGTATCGACCCCGCAAGATGTAATTTCGTTTGTCCAGAAATTCAGACCCGCAGCGTCAGGCTCGCGATTCAGAAAATCCAGGTAATGCTGCCGCACAAAAAATGATGCCGTGTCGATCGGATTGTTAATTGAAGGTGCGACGTCGTTATCCAGAATCGTGACGGTGGCCACGTTAGGGTTACCCAAGCCGAGTCCGGTCCCGACAGGATTAGACAGCGCCAGGTCCATGACTTCGTCACCCTCGACGAAGTTATCGTCAACCAGCAAGACGCGAACGGTCTTGAGAGTTTCGCCGGGATTAAAAGTCACTTTGCCCAACGAAATCTCGTAGTCGGATTTCTGGCTCGCGTGGCCCGTTGCGGACTGGTCGAAAGTGTTAAAGCTGACGGTGGCCGTGCTCGAGGTGTTTCCCTGGCGGATCACATTTATATCCAGATGACCGCCCGATTCATCAACGAAGAAGTTGGTGGATCCAAACTGGACCAGGGAAGTGGCCGTCGCAGTAGTGGGATTTAGTTTGCCGAAGAGCCCGTGCTCTTGCTCGCCGATGCCCGCGGAGAAGTAAAGCGTATTCACGTCGCCGCCCGAGCCGCCGTTGCCAAACTTCAAATCCCACAGCTCGTCTATTGCGATGCCGTTCCCGCTCTCGTCCTGAAGCGTGCCCAGGAAGGCGCCGGTCGTCGGGTTGTAAGCATGAATGCTCGGATTGCCCTCGCCGAAGTTACCGACGAGGAGCGCGCCGCTGAAGATGCCGAATGACGCGGGCGCTAACGTAATGCCCCACGGAGAATTGAGTGCGCCGTTGTTGATGGCGAAAGTCAGGTCGCGGACGCCGTTCGCGTTGAAGCGGCGGACAAAGCCGTTGCCGACGCCTTCCGCGTCCGACCCACCCGTGCCGACCTTCGCGTAGGCGACATAGAGCGAACCGCCGATGGCCTGAATGTTGAACGCGTGGTAGACGTTCCCCATCGTATTCGGGATCGTCGGGTCGGCGAACGGAAAGTTGGCGGCCGGCTGCAAAACGAATGAGCTGTTGTAAACGTCAATCGCGCCATTGGCAAAGTCGGCCGCGTAGATGAAGTTGCCCGAGCCGTTGTTGGCGTAGGCGAGTCCGGTGTAGACGTGGCCGGGGTGACTGGCCGCGATCACGCCGGTGGTCGAGCCCGCGGCCGGAGCGTTCGGATCCCAGCCCACGATGTTGCCGGTGATAGAGGCGAACAGGAAGTTCGCTCCGCAGGGCGCGCTCGCGCAAGCGCCAGGCAGAACAAACTCGGTCGCGACCGGATTAGCGACTGTTCCCGTGGGCAGGCCGCCCGGGATGGTCACCGTCGGCATTCCCGCGTTGAGCGTGACGGGCGCGCCCGACGGCACGTCGCCGCGAATCAGCTGCGTCGTGCTGGTCCCGTTGTTGACTACCCAAAAAGGGCTGCTGCCCGTCAGCGACATGCCCCAGGGATTGACCAGCAGCGGATCGAGGACTGGCGCCAGTCCCGGAATATCCGACAGCAGGCTCGTGAGTCTATAGGCCGATCCCGGTGCGATGTTTGGCACCGCATCCGGTCCCACTCCGCTTGGTTCCTGAGCATGTGATCGTGGGATGAATCTGTGCGGCGTGGCCACGCTAAGCAGTGATACGGCAACGATCACCAAAAGCAGAACTCGAAGGGGGCGAATGCAAATTTTCATATGTTGGTTCTCACACGAACTTCAATACTCAAAGTCGACTTTATGTGCGATTGCCGCACGCATATTTCACGGCTAGGTTCGCACGACTCTAAGCTTGGCCCAGAACACTGTCAAGTAGCGGTTAGACCATGTAAACAAAAAGAAAGGATGAGAAGCCTCACGACTTCTCATCCTTTTTGTGAATGGAATGAAGAGCTTCTTAGCTGGGTCCGAATCGCTGACGATACTCACTCGAGCTGATGAAAGCCTTCACCATTTCGGCCTGAATGAAATTGCCGCCGAAACCATTGAGTTTGCCCAACCAGAAGTTGAATCCGGAGGTGTCCGGGTCGCGTCTGAGATAACCGAAGTACTGCATCGTCACAAACGCATTATTGAATTCGCGCGTCCGTAGAAATGCAGACTCGGCCACCATCCGCAGGACTGTCGCCCGCGTCAATGTCGCTCCATTTAGTCCAGTCACCAGCGAATCCCGGAAAGCTTGCGTCGCCGGAAAGTCTCCGCGAATCTCACCACCACCAAACTGAACCGTGTGGAAATTAATATAGGCCCGGCCGGCCCGGATGTTGGCGATCTGAGCTGCCAACGTCGTCCCGTTGCCTTCCGGAGCATCCCACTTGCCCGTGACGGTAGCGCCCAGGCCGATGCCCAATGGTGTGACCACTGCGTCGTTCGGGTTGTTGTCGTTGAAGGGCGTTCCGATGAAGCCCCAAACCACGGGACCATTCACTCCCGGGGCCACTGACGCGCCCGCGTGAATATGTGCGTTGGCGAGGTTGTCGTTGGTGTCGGCTGTCTGCGCCCCGGTGAAGTCGATGTTATTGACGGTGGCCGTCATCGTCATCGCGGTATCACCGGCATTGAAAACGAAGCGCGCAGTTCCATACGAGTTAGGCCGTCGGGCACCACCTGACAGCGTCGGTACCGTCGGCGGCACTTCCTGTGAATTCGTGATGTTCACGATGAAGTCTTTGGGCGCCAGGCCCGCCGTCGTCAGCAGGTTGTCCACGTATTGATCATTCGTCAGCGTTGCCGGATAGGCCGCCACAAACTCTGGCCGCGTGACGAAGTCGTTGAAGTAAGCGACCTTGTTCGCCTCGAGCACGGCGTCGGCACCGGCTTGTCCAAAGATGTATCCGTTTTGTAACGCCTGTGTGTCCCCCTCAAAGTTGCCGTACAAAATCGGCGCCGGAGAGCCTGAGGCGTTCTGCCCGAACGACGCCCGGTGCGTCAGGTAGGCGAGATAGCCGGTGTTCTGGAATTCCTGCGACAGGAAGAAAGCCGCGCTGACGTTAATGCGTTTTACCGCGCGGCAGTTGGCATCTACGCCGCATGACTCTATCTCATTGACCCAGAACGCCAGACCCGAAGAATCCGGTTCACGGTTAAGAAAATCGAGGTAATGCTGACGCACGAAGAAAGTCGAGTCGTCGACTACATTGACAACCGGCGCTCCAGTGTCATTATCGTTGATGGTCAGGTCGACCTTGTTGGGACTTCCCAGCCCCACTCCGGCGCCGGTCGGATTAGACAGTATCAGGTTCACCGTCTCGTTGTTCTCGTCAAAAGTATCGTTGACGATCAGGATACGGACGGTCTTAACGGTGTCGCCCGGATTGAACGTCAGTTTAGAGATGGCGATCTCGAAATCGCTTTTCTGCGAAGCATGATCGGTTTGCGATTCGTCGAAAGTGCTGACGTTGACTGTCGCGCTACCGGAAGAATCGCCGGCGCGAATGACGCTGATGTCAATGTGGCCGCTGCCTTCGCCGATGACAAAAGAGTCGGTGGCGAATTGGATCAGAGAGGTTGCCGAGGCCGTGGTTGGCTGTAGCTTGCCGAAGAGGCCGTGCTCTTCCTCGCCGATGCCGGCGGAGAAATAAAGCGTATTCACGTCGCCGCCCGAGCCGCCATTGCCGAACTTCAAATCCCACAGTTCGTCTATCACGATGCCGTTGCCGCTCTCATCCTGAAGCGTGCCCAGGAAGGCGCCGGTCGTCGGATTGTAAGCATGGATAGAGGGGTTGCCCTCGCCGAAGTTACCGACGAGGAGCGCGCCGCCGAAGATGCCAAAAGACGCAGGCGCCAGCGTGACGCCCCAAGGCGAATTGAGGGCGCCGTTGTTAATACCGAAAGTCAGGTCGCGGACACCATTGGCATTGAACCGGCGGACAAAGCCGTTCCCCACTGCCGATTCAGGTAGTCCGCCCGTGCCAACCTTCGCGTAGGTCACATACAGCGCGCCACCGATAGCCTGAATGTTGTATGCGTGGTAGGTATTTCCCACCGTGCTCGGAATCGTCGGGTCGGCGAAGGGGAAGCTAGCCTGAGGTTGCAAGACGAACGAGCTGTTGAAGACATCAATCTTGCCGCTGGCAAAGTCGGCCGCGTAAATGAAGTTGCCCGAGCCGTTGTTGGCGTAGGCGAGCCCGGTTAAGACGTGACCGGGCTGACTGTTCGCGATGACGCCCGTGGTCGAGCCTGCGGCCGGAGCGTTCGGGTCCCAGCCCACGATGTTGCCCGTGATAGAACAGAACAGAAAGTTGGCTCCGCAGGGCGCGCTCGCGCAAGCGCCGGGCAGAACGAATTCGGTCGCGACCGGGTTAGCGACTGTCCCCGTCGGCAGGCCGCCCGGGATGCTCACTGTCTGCGGGCTCGCGTTGAGCGTGACGGGTGCGCCCGGCGGCACATCGCCGCGGATCAGCTGCGTCGTGCTGGTCCCGTTGTTGGCTACCCAAAAAGGGCTGCTGCCCGTCAGCGAAATACCCCAGGGATTGACCAGCAGCGGATTCAGAACAAAGGAGACCCCCGCCGAATCCGACATCAAGTTTGTCTGCCGATAAGCTGAACCCGGTGCAATAACCGGAATCCCTTCTTGCGGCCCGGCAATTGGTTCCTGTGCTTTCACAGTTCGCAGGGTTCGCGTCGATAACACGACAGCGAGACCCAAAACCAATATCAAGCTAAGACAAACGAGAACGCGAGCCTGCGTCCTCACGAGACACGTAAACCGCATTTGTGGCACCTCCTCAGAAATCCCGTTCGCATCCGCCAACGGAAGGTTCGGGCAAAGCAATTCGCAACATTGTTTAGAACTTTGGTTGGGGGACATAAATGTATGATGGGGTTTGCATAGTGTCAAGCTTTTTCAAGAGTCAAGACACCTTCAGGCTTAACTGCAGATGACAGGAGCCGGCTCGTGACCTCAACTTCCCGTCGGCCCGAACCGTCAGTAATATATGGAGGCGCTAAGAGCCAGACGCGACATCACCGCCGCACGACAAACGGTCGCGACGTGTGCCCCTGTAGCTCAACGGTTAGAGCAGCAGACTCATAATCTGTTGGTTCGGGGTTCGAATCCCTGCGGGGGCACTAAGTATCAAGAAATTACGGGTAGCCGAAAGTGTGACTTGAACCATTAATTTGCCGGTCTGGCAACTTATTAGTTCAAATAGCCTCCGGCAAAGAATTGGTTCTAATTTAGTCTGTGGTCCGAAGGGGAGTACCTGATTCCGTTTTCCTGCCGGAATTCACGCAACACTTCTGTGAGCTCGACCCTTCTTAGTCCCGTTGTTCCATGGCATGCATTTACAATTTCTTCTGCGCTTGGAACTACACCCAGGAATTACGGAAGTCAACGAAATTTGGGAGGCTCGATCAATCAATTTATGGGCCATGGCTGGAGTCATCTATTGTTCGGCGAAGATCTTGTATCTCGCTTTTCCATTCGATCTCGCTTTTGATCCAAAACGGCACGGGCGATGGCGATCGTCGCGACGGCGCGCTGAGCATTGCCTGACAAGCCTTTCGCCAATACCAAAGGAGCTTTTGCGGCGCGAAGCATCCAGCGCTCGTTTGGCAAAAGGTAGAATCCTATTCGTCCACGGATGCGCAAACGGTTCAGTAGAAGAAGCCATCGCCAGATTTCACTCCAATTGCAACCTTGAACCCGTTAGCATCACTAACTGCTTAAGCTAGTCCTAATAAGGCTTAACCAAGGGGCCCTTTGACTTTCCTTGTATGAAAATAAAGCTCGTTCTTGTA
>JBIOZK010000004.1:0-5284 GCA_044870975.1 Pyrinomonadaceae bacterium | reverse complement strand
ATCCGCATTGCCGAACCCAAATGTCGGGGGAGATCCGGCAGCGATCTTATCGGCCGGGGTCTTGTGCGTCTACTTCAGGCAAGACGACACCATCGTCCAATGGGTTCAGAATAATGCAGCCCAATCGGCGGTGATCAGTGGCGGGCATGCGGCCATTCACGATCCGCGCGCGCTCGCTGTCGGCAACAACCGGTACGTGGTCTACTGGGGCGACGACAATGAGTGGTATTTCCTGAAATGGGATGGAAACAACTGGGCTCCACCACAAGGCGTGTTAACCACTGCCGGCCTTTTCCCAGCAATCAGCGGAGCAGCGGGCCAACCCACTGTGTACGCGGATGCGGGCGGCGCGATTCATGTGGTGGGTCGCGTTTTTGGGGAAGGTCATCTGGTGGATGCCAAAAGCGATGGCGCCGCCGGTTGGACGGCAGATGAGCTCACGGACAAAGCGCGTATCCTGGATCCCAATTTTCCGGCCGCTACTTACTCGCCCTGTGTCTACTCGGACACCAGTGGGCAGTTCATCGTATTTCGCGCAGTGCGCGGGGATCTATGGTCATTGACAATGGCTCCCGCGGCCGCAAAATCCCAATCTACAAATCTTACGCAGGCTGCTGGCGGAGTTCCCTGCATCGGACACCCGAGCGGATTTGTTTTGAATGACATACCGCACATCGTTTATCGGGGAGTTGACAAACTCATCCATGAAATCTTTCTGGATGGACTAACCTGGAAAACGGGATCCATCTGTCCGGTAAGAGCGGCGGCAGATCCGGTTGCGTCGGCCAATGCCACCGCCGGGGTGGTTGCGTTCCGGACCGTCGACGGCGTGATCCAATTGGCGCAACATAACGGCGCATCGTGGAGTTGTGCGCCGGCTATATAGTGGCGTTACCGTTCATATCAGAGGGACAGGCAAATAAATTCAGGCGAGCGGAAGGTTACGTGAATCGGCTCGCCCCGACAAGATGGCCATTTCTACCATTCGTTGGCCGATTTTGTTGGGCGATTAGCACTCGATGCGAGGGTGGGACCGTCGCGGCGATATCCCGTGAAACCGCGTCTCTTTGAACGTGGCGATGGCGTAACTTTCAGCTTGGGAATCTAAACTTCCGATCCTTTATTTTCAATACTTACAAAGTCGCTCAGAAAAAATGTAGGTGCATGCGCTGCATGCCGTGTATGTAGTGCCTGGTTTGTGTATCGCTGGGGGACGGTTTACCACTTGATTCTTACTCCGCGGTACGATGTCCCGCGCTTCAACATTTATCAGCAGTAAGTAAAAAAGCGCTACCCTTCATTTCTTGCTTTCTTCATCCTCGGCTTCGCGGACGCTACGGTCCAAAGTGCGCAACCGCGCGAGTATTTCTTTTCTTGCCTTCCCTGCGAGGTCTTCCGCGAGTCGCTGAAGCGCAACGACGACGATTTCCTTGTGCCGAATGTCTCCCATTCCCGCCTCGCGAGTTACCCCGCGCCATAATCCATGGATCAGGTTGATCTCTTCGTGTGTAAGGTCCGGCGCATGCGCGCCAAGATAGAAGTCCCGAATTTGATCGTTCCCTCCGATGACGCGGAAACGTATCTGCTCTCGCGGCTTGTTAGGGATCGCTTCCCAAGCTTCGCCCAAGCGCTTGGCTTGTTGTTCCGGATTCATAACCGAGGAGCGTCCGGCAATGATCTCTGAGGAATTTAGCTGAGCGGCGGTGAGCACGATTGCTTGAAAGATGTCCGACGAGGGCACTTCGAGCAGATGCACGGTCTTGCCCGCTTTTTCCGCCAACGCCACGACCTTGCTGAAGAGATACTGTTCGTATCTCGTGAACAGTTGGGTTTCGGCAAAATCTTCGTAGCCCGTATCCGGGCCCCGCAACATATGAACGGTCATTACCACGAGATCTCTCTTGCCCGTGTGGGTTAGTTCAAGCGCTTTGCGCAAGTGGCCGAGAGTGTTGTAGTCGCGCACCAGACAAAGAGAATTGTCGGGTCGCACTTCGACGCTCTCGTAAGAAACCGCGTCCTGCGGTTGCAGCCGGAACTGATCCATGGCGCTGGTTGTATGTATTTCGTCTTGGCGCCGGCGTTCGTTGATCTTCTCCGAGACGACGAAGATGGTAAAGAAAACGATGGTGAAGACGATGCCACTGACCGTGGCCACTTCCTTGGTGACGAGATTTATCCCCGCGACCGTGAAGAGTAGCGCCGCGATGACGCCTATCCCGATCGGAATCTCATTTCCATCCAGTTTGATATTAAAAGGCACTTTCCATTCGCGCTCTGACTTGTCTTTGAAACGGAGCACGAGCATCGCCAGCCCTTTGAAAGCGAATGACCAGATCACGCCGAAGGCATAGGCTTCACCAAGCGTGTAGGTATTGCCGCGAGAACCGATGATCGCCAGCAGTTGCAAAAGGACGATCAGATTGATCATCCGAAACGTCGTGCCGAAGCGCTTGTGCGGAGCGCGGAACCAATCGGTCATCACGCCGTCTTCGCTGACGCGATTGAGGACTCCGTTCGCCCCGATGATTGAGGTATTGATTGCTCCTGCCAACATCAGGAAGCCGACAATCACGATAAACGCCTGGAAGAGCAGCTTGAGCGTCATCGGTCCGGCGAGGCTCAAAGCGATTCCGCTGATGAGGTTGTCGAAGTACTGCGGTCTAACGGCGTCAGGAATAATCGCGTAGGCAAAGAAAGAAACCAGTGACGTGAAGAGGAGCGAATATAGAAAAATGATGAACCCCGCCCGCATCAAATTCTTGTGCTTCGGGTATTCCAGTTCGCGGTTAACTTGTGCCAGCGACTCTTCACCCGACATCGCCAGAAACGAGTGCCCAAACGCCATCAGGATTCCAATCAATCCAATTAACGCTCCGGCATTCGCGACCAGCCCATAGTGGGGCGCCGGCGTCTCAGTTGTCGCAGCGCTCGCCTCGGCTGGCGTGTCGGCAGGCTTCTCCTGGAACGAATGAGGCAAGAGTCTCGGCATCCAACCAACCGCGTCGTCGTTGAAAGTCAGATTGTGCGGCGCGGGCGCAGGTGGTAACCGCTGCGTCTTCGGCTGGGTGAGAATAGTAAAAGTGCTCCAACCGATTAGCAGCACGACCATCGCCGTGGTCACATACATGATCCTCAGCGCATCATCGGAAGACTCATGAATGCCGCGAGTGTTTCGCCACCAGAAATATATGGTGACGAGTCCGGCGATTCCGGCGGCCAGATGGTTTACGGTGGAAGTTGAAGGCGTCCACGGATGGCCAAAGTAAATTGTCGTTTGGGAGATCAGCCCGACGATGTATTGCCCGGCTGACACGCCCGAGATCGGCCCGGTCAGGACGTAATCGAACATCAAGGCCGACACCGAGAGCTTGGCCAGCACTCCGCCCATCGCTTCTTTGACAACGCGATAGACGCCGCCCCGCGTGAACATCGCGCACGATTCGACGTAAACCGCGCGCACGGCATACGAGAACAGCATCACGCCGAAGATGAACCAGGGCGCTGCCTGGCCGACGGCCTTCTCCGCGATGCCGCCAACGTAGTACGCAGAAGAGCCGAGATCATTCAGGACGATTGCTGCTGCTCGCCAGAACGATATGAACGACAACATCACTGTTGTCGCCACGATTACCTTGGTGCGACCGTTGGCGGTAGGACCTGCAATTTGCGATTCGGCTCGCGCTTCCTTGCTTGTTTGCTCCATTCGTTAGTCTCGATCTCGCCAATGTAAGGCGAGCATCAATTGGTCAGGGGGCAATTCATCTATCTTCAGTCGGCCATCAGGCGGGTACTGATCCTTGTCCCAAAGATAGTTCGCTAAATAAGCTTCAGCGCAAACCAGCCAGAAAAGACTTGTTTCAGGCAGTTGATTCCTTCTCCTAATCCGTAAGTAAGCAATAAGTTCTGCAGCAAAGGACACGTTTATCTCGCGCTCGGCTTCGTAGTCGTGCTGAACAAGAAAATGGCATTCGTTTGGACTGTCGGATACGGATGGATCGACTTCCGCCACGCGAACAATACTGAATCCATTTTCAGTGAGATATTTGATTGGTGACCGGGTGTGAGGTAAATCATCCGGCCTAACTTGTGTCCTTCTCATCGCCGACATCTGACACCTCGTCAATGAGAAGACTAGTGGAGTTGAAATAAAAAAGGGCTTAAGGGTTTATTAAAACTTCATTAAAAACCGGCGGTGTCGTGGGTTATGGCGTGAAGGCACAATCGGCCGCGAGTGTGAGATTTCAAATTGATGTTCCGAAGCGGTCTTAGGCACCAGAAATAAACCGATAGCCAACCCACGGGTCGGTCAATATGTAGCGAGGCTTTGCTGGCTCCGGTTCAATTTTCTTGCGCAGATAACGAATGAAGACTCTAAGGTAATCGGTTTGATCAGTGTAATCTCCGCCCCAAATTTTAGAGAGCAACACACGGTGCGTTAACACCTTTCCAGAATGCCGAATAAAGTAAACCAGCAGATCGAATTCTTTGGGCGACAGGCGCACCTCTCTACCGCTCACTTCGACCTGACGTGTCTCCAGATCTATACGAAAGTCTCCGTCTTCAATAATCGTTCCTTGCGCATCAATGTCTGGCGATCGGCGCAAAGCGGCTCTGACGCGCGCCACCAACTCCTTCATGCCAAACGGTTTTGTTACGTAGTCATCCGCACCCGTATCCAATGCTTCAACCTTAGTGGCTTCATCGCCTTTGACGGAAAGAATGATGATGGGAACACTCGAGATTGCGCGCAGGCGTTGACAGAGCGTTAGCCCATTCATGTTGGGCATCGAGAGATCGGTAACGACTAGATCGGGTGTCCAGGCACTGAATAACTCAAGCGCGGCTTGGCCCTCGCCGGCGACTCGCACATCGTATCCATGTTTTGTCAGGCCGCTGCGCAAGACAAGCGTGATCTCTTGTTCGTCATCAACCACAAGTATGCGCTTACGGTCTTCCATGCTTCCAAGAACGATCTGTTTAATTGAAATCGGCGGCTTGTGTGTCAGTACTGATACCTAAGCCGAATCTTCATTTCCCACGGGAACTGTAAAGACAATCCGCGCGCCGTGAGATGACTTTGCATCCTCAATCCAGATGCTTCCACCGTGAGCTTCGACAATGCCTTTGGCGATTGCCAGACCCATTCCGATCCCACCCGCGCGATCGTTTCCGAGTCCGTTGCTATCCACCCGATAAAATCTCTCAAACACCCGGCCGCGTAAAGCCGCAGAAATACCTGGACCCTGATCTTCAACCGCGATGGTGATCAAGTCATCACCGAGTC
>JBIOZK010000003.1:0-9451 GCA_044870975.1 Pyrinomonadaceae bacterium | reverse complement strand
GCGATGACAGACCAACTTTCCACTCGCAAAAACCTGCCACGCATGCTCGACGCCAACCCAGTACGCCAGCTCGCGATAATCAGACACGTCATGAATCACAAAGTCCGCGCGCTTCCCTTTTTCCAGCGAACCGATTTCATCGCCGCGGCCGAGCGAGTACGCCGCGTTGATCGTGGCGGCGCTGATAGCTTCCGCCGGCGTCATCTTCATCTGCGTGCAGGCCAGCGAAAGGATCATCGGCATTGACGGCACTGGTGATGACCCCGGATTAAAGTCGGTCGCCAAAATCACTGCGAGGCCCGCATCAATCATCTGCCGCGCCGCGGGATAATCATGCGAGCCGAGCGCATAGACCGATCCCGGCAATAGCACCGGCTGAACCTTGGCTGCCTGCAAAGCCATGATTCCCGTCGCGTCGGTATGTTCGAGATGATCCGCGGTCGCGGCATTCAGTTCCGCGGCCAACTTCGCCCCTCCGGAAAGCGAAAGCTGATCGGCATGTACCCGCAAACCAAGGCCGTGACATCGCGCGGCCGATAGAATCTGCCACGTCTCATCGGTCGTGAACACGTCTTCTTCACAAAACACGTCGCAGTATTCCGCCAGCTTTTCCTCCGCGACCCGTGGCAGCATTTCGTTGACGACCAGGTTCACATACATGTGCCGGCGCGATTTGTATTCAGTCGGAATATCGTGAGCGCCGAGAAACGTCGGCACGTAGCGTAGCGGGGTTTCGTCGTTTAGCTGCTTGATGGCCCGGAGGATCTTCAGTTCGTCTTCCAAGGTGAGGCCGTAGCCTGATTTCGCTTCGATGGTCGTCGTGCCATTGCGCAGAAACCAATCGGCGTAACGCTTGCCGGCTCTTACCAAATCGGATTGTGAGGCGTTGCGGGTTGAGCGGACGGTCGAACGAATGCCGCCGCCGCGCGCCGCAATTTCACGATAGGTCGCGCCACTCGCTCGCTGTTCAAATTCGTTCGCGCGAGTTCCGGCGAAAACCGGATGGGTGTGGGCATCGATAAAGCCCGGCAGGACGACGCGGCGAGCGGCATCGATCACCTCGGAATCAGAGTTGATCAGGCTCTCGATTTCGCGCCGGCGGCCGACAGCTTCTATGTACTCGTCGCGCACGAGCATGGCGCCGTCTTCGATAACCGCGAGTTGGCGGAGATCGCCGCCGGTACGAGGGCGGTGAGCCCCCGCGAGGGTCACGAGCTGTGAACAATTAATTACCGCGAGTGAGTGCGCCAAACGTTAGTCTTTTATTATTCCTTGTACAGCGCTGCGCCGACGAGCGCGGCGATTGCGTACTCGACGATCTCCCAACCGAGAAGCAGAAGCAGGATGTTGGTCGGGATAAATCCGAACGCTGCTCCAATCACGTTGGGATAAACCACCGCGCCGAACCAGGCAAAGAGCGCCGCGATGATCGCCGTTTTCGGCCCGGGTCCAAACCTCGGTCGGATGGCTGCATAGCCGATAATCATCACCAGCCCGAGCACGAAAGTCATGGCCACTGCCACGCCTATTCCGGCACCTCCAGGCTGCGGAAATTTATGCAGAGTCAGATAGTCAGCCATCTGCTTGGCCAGCACGACCCCATTCAACAGCCATTCGCCAACATTTAGAATTACCGCCGCAACGATACCGCCCAGGATGGCGCGGCCGAGGTTAATGTTACCCATCTTGCTCTCCTTTGGGGGACGGATTACTGAAGTCTGGTCGGGACTTCTATCACAACGCCAATCGTAAAACCAGACCGGGCTTGAATCTATCGCCTCGCTTGCTATTCGCTTTGAATTGGCCGACTGCGTTTTTTGTCGAGCAGATAGATAGCCGCGCCGATACCGTTGGCAATCACCACTACCACCAGAATCTTCGCGGCAAACAAAAACCGGCTTTGCACTTCGATAATGGGAAAGACTGTGTAGAAGGCGCCGATCATGGACATGAGGAACCCGAACACAGCAGCAATCTTTAACCACCAGGGGGCCTGCGCGCCGAAGCGCTTCATCGCAACAATCGGAATCGCGAACAGCACCATGTAAATCAGCGCATAGAAAATACTCGCGGCGTTGTCTTGAAATTGAAACGCCTCGGCTTCCTTTACACCAATCAACGGCGCCAGACTGAACACGAGGGTCGTCGCGCCCACGAACAGGATCGAATTCACCGGCGTGCGATATTTCTGGTGCAGCTTGGCAAACCACGGCGGCAGCAGATTGTCCCAGCCAGCCACCATGGGCAGCCGCGTATTGCCGGCGAAATAAATGCTCATCAACGCGATCTGCCGCGCCGCCACGCCGAAGATCGTGATCGAAATCAGCGTTGAGACCCAGCCCTGCGAACCGAAGCCAAGACTCAGCACCTGAGGAATCGGCGCGATCAGATCGACTTTGTCAGGTGTGACGAACGCCAAAACGGATCCGGTTCCGAGAATAAACATGAGCGCGATGATCGGCGCGGAGATCCATACGGAACGGCTGATGTTCCTGGCGGGCGCGCGACACTCACCGGCGAGGATCGCAATGTACTCAAACCCCGACAGCGCACCGACCGCGAGCTTGCTGCACACGTTTATGTTGTGGCTATCGATGTGCGGCAGGCTCAGCGAAAACGGATGGTAATTCGTCAGCGTCCCACGACCAGCCGTGATGAAAGGCAACAGGATGAGAATTGCGACTGTGACCATTAACATCAGGCCGCCAAAATTCTGCACCCACTTTCCCAGCGCCAGGCCGCGCCGCGAGGCCGCCACGATCGCGCACATCAGGACCACACAGACGGCCGTCGTCATCCATTTGTTTTCATGCATCCAGTCCGCGGGCGGCCCAATCGCATAGGCAATGTTCTTTTTGATAATCAGGCTGATCCCGGACATCACCAGGATGCCGAAGATCCAAAAATTCCACGCGACCAGGAAGGCCACGAAATCGTCGAAAGCCACTTTCGCCCATTGATAGAGTCCGCCCTCAAGCGGCGCGAGGCGATTGAGATAGATGACGACCGCGGCCAGCGGCAGGTAGAAAGTCGCGATCGCAATCAACCAGAAAGCCATCTGCGATCGACCGAGAGTGGCGGCGAAACCAACCCACACCGTGCCAAAAACGAAGACCACCTGAGTTAGGACAAGATCGAACAGGCGCAGCTCTTTCTTGAGTGACGCGCTGTGTGCTGCAACTTCACGTTCGACGACTGCGAGATTTGATGTAGTTGTTGTTTCCGGCATTTCAGGTCAAGAGATTGGGCGCGCGCATGGAGCGCGGACATCCTTGTCCGCAAACGCGAACGTAGTTCGCGTCAATTTCTTCCGAGACCCAAAATTGTTCGCGCTGACGCGCTCATGCGGGCAGGGATGCCCGCGCTCCAGTCAGGTACTCGCTACGCGGACGAACTGTGATCGTGAACAATGCGCCAACCGGCTTTAGTCTTGCGAAAAAGCAAAGTAAAGGTCCCGTGCGGCTCGTCTGACGTACGCTTCAACCGCCAACGGCCCAGAACGAGCGCCGCATTTCCGCTCAATATGTTGATTTCCAGATCAGTAAACGTCAGCGTGCCCATCTTTTCGCGGGTGTCGTACTTCTTCTTGTAACGATCGAGCACATCCTGCCAGCCGCGGGTGATGCTATCGCCGCCCACGAATTCAGTATTCGGCGAGCGATCGTAGCCGTCCATGTAGCCTTCGACGTCGCCGCGATTCCAAGCCGCCGCTTGTGCGTCGAGCACCGCGCGGATTGCGGCTTTGGCTTTGGGCGCCGGTTGGGCGATCGCAGTGGTCGCAAGACAAAGTAAGAGCAGGATTGCGGGCACGCCCGCGAACATCTTCGCAGAGCTGAACAGCAATTCCACGGCTGTAGCTGACGATTTTGGTTTCATAATCAAAGCGCCTTTAGGCGCGTCCTTATAACATGACGCGTCCAAAGGCGCTATAAGAATATTCTTGCGGTGTCAGAAGCCCGACCGTGAGGGAGGGCCGGTTTGCTGACTGCGTCGTTTTGAGATTATGCGACCTGCCTCCCTTAAGGTCGGGCTTCTGATACGTCAGTTAGAAGTATCGATAGTGCCCGGTGATCTTCCACGCAAACAACGAGTCATCCATGTGCGTCCCGTTGTTGCCGATGTTGTGAACCACCAGATAATGCTGCGTTGGTTTGTACCAGACGTTTGTGACCATTCCGATGTGGTCGTAACCGCCGCCTAAATCCCACGTTACGATGTCGCCCGGCAAAAAGGCATCAGCGCTCCGCGACGTGAGTGATTTGCCTCTTCGCGAAAAATAGGTCATCAGGTTCGGCACGCGTCGATGATCGATATTCGCATCCGGAGTTTTCAGACCCCACCGGGTTGGATAGGCTGAAAAGTTTGCTTGCATGTCTTCGTGAACGTCCTTCTGCAAATCGATATTCGCTTTCCGCAGCGCGCGGATGATCACGTCTGAACAAACACCGGTCTCAAGAGGAACGTCGCCATTCGGATAGTCGAGTTTTTGGTAGGAAGGATCGTAGCTGGTCGTCTTGCCAATCTGATCGATGGCTCCGTCAATGATCGCCTTGAGATTAGGCGAGCTGTTTGGCGCGAGCGCGTGCACTTCCGTCTGTTGCTCGGGCGGCCTTAACTGCGGCCGTGTCCGCGCTGATTGTTGCTGGCAGGAAACGGCGAGCAGCACGGTTGCTATCGCCATTAACGAAGACGGAATGATTCGCATGACTCGTTTAGACGCCGAATTCGTCCGGCGCGTTCCCTCGCCAAGTATCGGCCTTAACTTTCATGGCTCCGTCTGCGGAGCCAGTCTCTGATGTCGTTACGCATGGCGGGCGATATCTCATGACCCGCTTCGTAGCTGCGAAACTCCACGTCCCTCGCGCGCTGTCGCAGTTGAGCCTCGTAATTCCCCACTCGTGCCGGCGGATAATATTCGTCGCGCTCGCCCGCCAAATGAAATACCGCCGCGCTGGTTTGCTGATACGCATCGCTCGTTTCCCAATCTCCAGGGATGCCGCCGGCAATTCCAATGACTCCTTTGAGGATGTTGGGATGCGTAAAAGCAAATCGATAGTTCAGGGCGCAGGATTGCGAGAACCCAAGCAGAAATACACGACTACGATCCGCCACTTCTTCAGCGACCAATGCGTCGATAATCTCCAGCAAGGCGCGATGATGAATGGCCACCGATTCCTCCGGACGATAACTCGACAGCCAGCCAAATCCGTAACGCAAAGGCCCGCCCGGTTGCTTCGGCTCGCGCAAATGTTGGTGCGGCCCCTGGAGCGCCGCCAACGCAAAGCCCTCGGGCGCCGTCAATTTCGCTTCCCGCATCCCGTGCCACTTGCTCGCGCCATAACCATGCAGCGCAATAAGCAGGGGCGCAGGCTTCACCGTTGACGCAACGACGTCATAGTACAGATTGATTCGCGCAGTCAGCGCGCGTTCTGCGGACTGGATTATGGAGGCGCCATTCATTGTCGAAGGCTTATAGCATGAAAACCAAATCGTGTCAGAACCGGGAGCGTGAGCGACCGGCTCAGGTGACGAGTGACCAGTGACCAGTGGCAAGTGGCGAATGACCAGCAATTAATGAATCCTCTGATGTTTTCATTCTTGTCACTGGGCACTCGTCACCAGTCACTCTTTCATCGATGCGGTCGGTACCGCTTCGGGTTCTGACACGTCGTTGCATTAGAATTCGTGGACAGTTACGATGCGAGTGCGGTTTGGATCGACATAGAGGCAGCGAGGACCAAGATCATGAAATTCCCAGGCGGACTAAACATTCAGTCAATGATGAAGCAGGCGCAGCAGATGCAGGAAAAGATGGCGCAGGAAATGGAAGAGATGCGCGTCGAAGCGTCCGCCGGCGGCGGCGTGGTCAACGTCACCATGAAAGGCGATCACGAAATCATCGACCTGAAAGTCGATCCCGAAATCGTCAAAGAAGGCGACGTCGAAATGCTGCAAGACATGATCGTCGCCGCGATAAACGAAGGCAACCGCAAGGTCAACGAAGCGATGAAGAGTAAGCTGGGATCGATGTTGCCGCCGGGTCTCGGGAATATGTTTTAGATAAGGCGGAGCGCAAGTTGTTAACTTGCGAAGCTGGCACACCATTACGCAACTCAACAAGTTGCCTACATCAACGCTCGTCACTTGTCATGCTCGATTACGCGGAACCCGTCACCAAACTTATTGACGAATTTAAGCGCTTACCCAGTATCGGCCAGAAGTCCGCGCAGCGGCTGGCTTTTCATATCCTGCGATCGCCCGAAGCCGACGTCGACCGATTGATCGAAGCGCTGCATGAGATCAAGCAAAAGATCACCGAGTGTTCGGTCTGTAATAACCTGACCGACATTAATCCCTGCCGCTTCTGCTCGGTGCCGTCGCGCGATCGTTCGCTTTTGTGCATTGTCGAGCAGCCCTACGATCTTGTTGCCGTCGAGAAGACGCGCAGTTACAAAGGTCTCTATCACGTGCTGCACGGCTCGCTCTCGCCGATTCGCGGAGTGCGCCCCAACGATCTGCGCCTGGAGAATCTGCTGACGCGCCTGAAGCCGGAAAACAACGAAGGCGTTGAGATTCAGGAGATTATTCTCGCCACCAATCCCAACACTGAAGGCGAAGCCACCGCCAATTACATCAGCCGCTTACTCAAGCCGCTCGGCTTACGCGTGACGCGTTTGGCCATGGGCATGCCGGTCGGCAGCGACCTGGAATACGTCGACGAAGTGACGATGGATAAGGCGCTGGCCAACCGTCACGAAATGTAAGCCGCATGATCGTGTCAGAAGCCCGACCGTCAGGGAGGGCCTCTCATGCTAGTTGCCCTTGCTTACGCGCGGGCTTCTGACACATCGGTCTTCGGCGCTCGACTCTTGAAGTCATAGTGATGCCTTTCGGATAAAGAGAAAAGAGTATTCAAGGTTTGCGGGGATGCTGGGGGAAGAATCTAGAGTAGTAGACATGGCACCCCCGATCAATAACACCCTGGTCGCCGGTGAAACCACCGAACAGGTCAAGATACAGCTGGAAAAACTTGCTGAATGAATGCTCATTCAGTATTATCTAGCGCCATGATACAGGTCAAAAAAGCTGCCGTTCTGGGTGCGGGCACGATGGGGGCTCAAATCGCCGCGCACCTGGCCAACGCGGGCATTCCGACTCTTCTGCTGGACATCGCGCCGAAGGAGACTGATGCCCCTGACCGCAACGCCATTACCCGCGCCGCGCTGGAAGGGGCCAAAAAGTCAAAGCCCGCTGCGTTCTTCACTTCAGCTAACGCTTCCCTCGTTTCAATCGGCAACTTCGAAGATGATTTACCGCACCTCAAAGATTGCGATCTCGTCATCGAAGCCATCGTCGAGAATCTTGAAATCAAACGCGGTCTTTATGAAAAGGTTGAGCAGCATCGCCGAACGGGTTCTGTTATCGCTTCGAACACGAGTGGCATTCCGTTAGCGCAACTCGCCGAAGGACGCTCGGACGATTTTCGCGCGCATTTTCTCGGCATGCACTTCTTCAACCCGCCGCGCTACATGCACCTGGTTGAAATCATTCGCACCGAATGGACGAAGCCCGAAGTTTCGTGCTCGATGTTTGGATTTCTCGACGAGCGCCTGGGCAAAGGTGTCGTCGTCGCCAAGGATCGCCCCAACTTCATCGCCAATCGCATCGGCACGTACGGCGCGCTGGTGACGATGCAGACGATGATTCAGGACGGCTATTCAATCGAAGAGGTTGATAAGATCACGGGGCCGGCCGCCGGGCGTCCGAAGACTGCGACTTTCCGCACTTTTGATTTGGTTGGGTTGGATGTCTTCGCGCACGTCGTCAGGAACTTACACGAGAATCTTGCCGACGATCCTGAACATGACATCTTTGTCATGCCTGAATTCGTCACGAAGATGATTGAGCGCGGTCTGCTCGGTAATAAAACCAAAGCCGGGTTCTATCAACGTAAAAAAGGCGAAGGCGACAAGCGTGAGATTTGGACGCTCGACACTGCGACGCTCGATTATCGTCCTTCACAAAAGGTCAAGCTCCCTTCCCTCGACATGGCCAGGAACATCGAGGACACGCGCGAGCGTTTGAAGACGCTTACCTGGTCGAAGGACCGCGTCGGACAATTTCTCTGGAAAACACTTTCGCGCACGCTGTGCTACACGGCTGAACGCATTCCTGAAATCGCGGACACGATCGTCGAGGTCGACCGCGCCATGCGCTGGGGCTTCAACTGGGAACTCGGACCTTTTGAGGTTTGGGACGCAATCGGTCTGGAGAAATCGGTCGCCAAGCTAAAGGAAGAAGGCCGCGCGGTTCCCGCCAATATTCAGGCGATGTTGGATGCCGGCTTCAAGTCTTTCTACAAACAGAAGGATGGGCAGCAGTTCTATTATGACTTCGCTTCTGAAGAATATCGGCCGTTGGCAGATCCGCCGGGCGCAATCATCCTGAAGTCGTTGAAAGATCGCATCGGCGTCATCAAGAAGAACTCCGGCGCATCGATGATTGATCTGGGCGACGGCGTCGCTGGTGTTGAATTCCATTCGAAAATGAATTCGATTGGCGGCGACACCCTGGAGATGCTGCGGTTTGCCATCGCTGAAACAGAAAAGAATTTCGTCGGGCTGGTTGTCGGCAATCAGGGCGTGAACTTTTCAGTCGGCGCCAACCTGATGCTGATGCTGATGGAGGCGCAGGACGAAAACTGGGAAGAGCTGGACATGATCGGCCGATATTTTCAGTCGTCAGTCATGAGCCTGCGGTACTCGCCGAAGCCGGTGGTGGTCGCGCCCTTCCAGATGGTTTTCGGCGGCGGCTGCGAAATGGTCCTGCATGCGGATCGGGTGCGCGCGGCGGCTGAAACTTATATTGGCCTGGTTGAAGTTGGCGTGGGCATCATTCCCGCCGGTTGCGGCACGAAGGAAATGCTGGTGCGCGCGCTGGACTCGATTCCAGCCAACCTGAAAGATGCCGATCCGTTTCCCTTCGTCAAGCGCGCTTTCGAAACTATCGCTTTGGCGAAAGTCGCAACTTCCGCGGAAGAAGCCCGCGAATTTGGTTTCCTGCGCGATGAAGATTCAATTTCGATGAATGGCGATCGGCTGATCGCTGACGCCAAGAAACAGGTGCTGGCGTTGGCCGCGAGCGGTTACGTACAGCCGCAGCCACGCACAGATGTTTTGGCGTTGGGGAATTCGGCGCTCGCGACCTTGAAGCTGGGCGTGCATCTGATGAAGCGCGCGGGTTACATTTCCGATCATGATGCTTTGATTGGCGAAAAGCTCGCGCGGATTCTGACCGGCGGCGATTTGAATCATCAAGCTCGGGTGAGCGAACAATATCTCCTCGATTTGGAACGCGAGGCTTTTCTGTCTTTGATTGGAACGCGCAAGACTCAGGATCGCATCGCGCACATGTTGAAAACCGGTAAGCCCTTGAGGAACTAGATCGAAAC
>JBIOZK010000002.1:0-9107 GCA_044870975.1 Pyrinomonadaceae bacterium | reverse complement strand
CAGTAGTCAGTAGTCAGTAGTCAGTAGTCAGTAGTCAGTAGTCAGTAGTCAGTAGTCAGTAGTCAACGAAGCATTCGCCGCGAAGTTGCGACACAGGATATCTGATGAATCCGACTGACCACTAACCTAACCACTGACTACTGACTACTGACCACGGACCCCTTCCTTTTACTATTCCCGACTCACGATTTACTATCTACCAGCGTGCACCCATAGCTCAGTTGGATAGAGCGTTTGACTTCGAATCAAAAGGCCGGAGGTTCGAGTCCTCCTGGGTGCACCAACCTTAAACCGTAAACAGCGTCCTGGCGTTTCATTCAGGATACCCTGATGACTGAGAGTGAATTCAAGAAGTATCGGCGGAAGCAGATAGCTGAGCTGCGGCCTTATGTTCCGGGTGAGGAATTGAGCGATCGCGTCTCAATCTCGCAAGCAGATCGTGATGCCGGCTCTCCCAAAAAGGGAGACATGATTGCTCGCAATCCTGACAATCATGACGACCAGTGGCTGGTCTCGCAGGAATATTTTGAATCTAACTTTGAACCGGTTGAGTAGGTTACAACTCCTGCCTTAATCGACTTTCTTCGACATCCTGGGAGCGCCGACTGGATTCGCATTATCAGTGTTTGAGGCGGCTGAGCTTCCGGCCGCGCGCGTCAGGCGCACACTCCCGTTGATTCCCTTGATCGAAATCTCCGGTCCACCTTTGCCGATTCGCGCCGAATAGCTCGACCAACTTTCCTTTTGGACGTTCACCTCAGAGATTTCCGACTTAACGCTGCCGTTCATTCCCCGCGCGTTTAAGTCGGCGTCTAAAGCCGCGCCCAGCTTCAACTCGATCGGGCCATTAACGCCGTGAATCTCAACGCCGCGGCCGGTCAATTTATCGAGGCCCACAACGATCGCGCCGTTAACGCCGTCGATGGTCGCGGATTCGCCCACCTGACCCAACTCGACTTTACCGTTCAAGCCTTTCAGATCCAATGCCCCGTCAATATCACCGGCGGACACGCGACCGTTAATGCCCTTTAACGACAAAGCAATTTGCCGCGGCGCTTTGATGATTACTTCTTCTTTCGGATCGTGGCCGAACAGGTGATCCCACACCCCGTTGTAGACCTGCTTGCTGCGCACGAGCAAACCATCAGCGTTCTGTTCGACGATCATCTGCCGCCGTTGCAGCGACTTCGCATCAACCCCGGTACGCTTCACATAGACTTCCGCGCTTTTGGTATCCGATGTCTGAATCTCGACACGGCCGTTGATGCCCTGGATCCACAGCCGCTCGCCAGGCTTGAGTTCAAATGTTTTGCGAATCTCATCGACACCCGCACTTTGCGAGGCTGAATCGCCCGCCCCGTTAACCACCCGGCTGAGACCCGCACGCACCCCTCCATGTGAACGCCAGAGGCCGAGGGCCGCGGCGCAAACAATTATGACAATGACGATCAATACGCGTTTCATTGAATTCCTCCCGACTTTTGGCGCGATCCAAACAAGAAAGAGTCTGATTCCTCAACGATAGAATGCGACTCGATGTTCCTGCGAATTACAGCCATCAAAAAAATGCGGGCTGAAGTATTCACCTCAGCCCGCACAATATATCCAACGGTGCGACTTAGAATTGCCAACGAATCGCGAATTGCATGATGCGACCTGCCTTCGATTCGCCCAGCGGCTTTTGCGTCGATGACAGCACGCCAAAGGTAGCCGGCAGGTTAGTCGAGGTAATCGCACCCAGGCCAAATTGGCCCTGGAGAAACGGATCGATCGGGTTAATGCCGAAGCCCGACGGGCTGGTCAACCTTTGCGTGTTGGTGACGTTATAGGTTTCCCACCGAAAGGTAAGGCTCTGGCGTTCGGTAATATGAAACGTCTTGTAGAGCCCCGCGTCGATATCGAAATAACCCGGCAGTCTCAAAACGTTCCGGTCGCCACCTTCACCCGGCATTGAATCTCGCCAGCTGGTAAAAGCCGCCAACGGATCAGGGAACAGGTTCGGCCCGCCGGTGGCGTTCTTATCCTCAGTCGTCGGGACGTCGCGGGTTCTCACCATGAAAGATGAGATTTGCCAGTTGGTCGGCCAGCGCCCTGATCCGAATGGCGAGGCGACCGGCAGTCCTGAGTTCCAACGAAATACTCCGGTCAATTGCCACCCTCCGATGATGCCGTTGACCACCTTGTTGGCGCTGCCAAAGAATCTCTTGCCTTTACCGAACGGCAAACCAATGAGCCAGTTGGCGTTGACGATGTGACGAATGTCGAAATCTGAATTGGCGTATTGCGCGTTCAGATCGAAGGGATTGAAAATCAACGCGGCGGTTGAATAGTTCCCCGCGTTCTGCAGGCCTGACGCGTTGTCGAGCGAATGACCATACGTGTAGTTGAAATCAAACGTGATGTCCCTTCGCAAGCGTTGCGTCAGTGAAAACTGGGCCGAGTTGTAGTTGGATTTTGCCAACGTCGTCCAGGTGGTTAAGGCCGCGTACTGCGGATGAACGAAAAGGTTTTGGATTAGCGAAGTGGGAGAGTCGTCCCACTGCACCTGTCGCGTCGTGTAGTCGGCAAAGCCGCCGGTGATTCCGCCGACGCTTTGATAAGCAATCCGCTGGTAAGCCCGTTGCGTGGCGGTTAACGCCCGGGTGGTGCCGAGTACGCTGAAATTACCGGCCAGTCCCGGCAACAGATTTTCGAAAAAAGGAATCGGCGCGACCGAAGTAACGGCTGTTCCGGAATACCGTAGCGTAATTAGTTGGCGCATCGCGTCGAAGTAGGTCATGCCGGACTTCGGATCGCGAATGTTATTGAAGCTGGCCACGTCGCGCTGAGCCAGCAGATTGCGCGCGAACCTGCCAACGTAAGCGGCCTGGAACTTAAAGCCCTTACCGATTTCACGCTCATACGAGAACGCGACGTTGTAGTTGTAAGGTGTCGTAATTGCGCTATCGAGCGACGTCTCGATGCGCTGTGCCTGATTGGACGGTTGTGTCAGCGGGAACGTCAAAGTAGTGCTGAAGTTTCCAGCGATGCCGGGGAAAGTCCGCACATCAGGTGTGCCGCCGGTGAATTGCGGCGCCAGCCGGTTCGCTACGTTGTAGGTATTGACCGGAATGCTCAGCGCCGACGCAAAACCCAATTGATTCGAAGCGTCGAAGTTAACCGCCAACTGTTCGCCGATGTGATCGTACGAGACGCGGAAGCCGCCGCGGATAACGCTCTTCCCTTCACGTCCGATTATCTTGCCGAGCCAATTATGGAAATTGGGTTGGTAGGCAAGGGCGATGGACGGCGCAAAGTTGTTCCAATCCTGCGGATAGAAACCCGGCTTGCCATAGAACTTCCCGCCCTTGTCCAAAGTGATCGGGTCGTTGTAAGGCGCACCCAGATTAGACCCGGCGACCCGGCGAGCGAAGAATTCACCGAGCGGCGTTGTGGGCACAATTTCAAAACCATTGGCCTCGTAGACCGGCGTCGAGGTTCCCCAACGCAAACCGTAGGTCGCCGTCAGGTTTTGGCTGATACGCCAAATGTCCTGACCGTAAAAGTCATATTCCTGAGTTGAGAAGGTGCGCAGCGAACTGGATCCGGTAGGCAGAATCTTTCCGTTGGCGTCGTACAGGAAGTTTGCCGTGTACGACGAAAATCTACCGATAAACGCGGTCAGTGCATTGCGGAAACTTACTTCGTAAGCGCTATCAAGGTTCGGGAAGATTTGCGCTCCCGTAGTGGATTGCGTGACGACCGCGCCCGAAAGGTCATATCCGGACGGGTTGGTTTGCATGAAATCGTAGGCGCTGCCGAACGAGTCGCGCGTATTCGAAATCAATCGGACGTTGCCGCCGAACTGAATGCTATGGTTGCCCTTCAACCAGGTAACGTCGTCAACAAAATTGTGCACCGGCGTCAAACGCGTCTGAGTCCTGGTCGGCGCGGGTGCATAGACGTTTCGGAAACTGATTTGGTTGACCGAAGAATCGCCCAGCGTGCTAACCGCCAGACGCGTCAGACCATAGCGGGCGTTGTTAACGATCCGACTATTGAGGGTCCAGGTATGCCCGATGGCGATCCCTTTCGGGTGATACCAGGTTGAAGGCGCCGGCATATCGGGAAATTGCGGCGCCTGGCCAATCAGATCGTCCTGATAAGTGCCGCGCACGAACAGGGTCTGGCGATCAGTAAGATTAAAGTCGAACTTGCTAATGTAGACGTTGTCGTTGGTGGGCGTGCTGGCGTTGAAGCGATAACCGGCTGTATTTATCAGGTCTCCCGTTGTTACAAAATCATTTGCCGGATATTTACGGGCCGCATCTTGCAGCAACGCAACCGCCGATGTGCTAATCCCGGGGCTTACTCCGTTCGCAGCCAGATAAGCTGCGTTGATTTGTGCCGGAGTCAGCGCCAGACACTTTCGCGAGTTGCCTGGGCCGCACGGAAAACCTGCGGCGCTGGTGGTCTGATACCAAACCACGCCTTGTCCGATTGAGTTCGGATTAGGAACCAGCCTCACGACGCTGGTCGATGTCGCTTCTCGAAATGCTTCATAGTTGAAAAAGAAGAACGCCTTGTCTTTCTTGATTGGCCCACTCGCGGCGCCGCCAAAAATATTTCGCAGCAGTGGCGGCCGCGGCTGGTTGGTGGCGTTATTCCACCAGTCGTTGGCCGTCGTCACGGTGTTGCGGTGATATTCATAAAGCAGGCCATGCCACTCATTTGAGCCAGACCTGGTGACCAGCGAAACCTGCGCGCCGGACGAGCGACCGGAATCAGCATTCGGGTTGGTGGTGGTTACGCGGAACTCCTGCACGGAATCGGGGGTTACGCGCAACACACTTGAAAACGCGCCGCCGGTAACCACGTCCAATCCGCGCTGTTGTTCGTTGACGTCAACTCCATCGAGCGTCACGTTTGCCTGATCCGCACGTCCGCCATTGACGTAGCCCGCTTGAGTCACACCGGGTTGCAGGGAAAGCAAGCTCACGACGTTGCGTGCATTCAGCGGCAATTCGGAAATTCTGCGACTGTCGAAAGTATTGCCAATCGTCGCGTCGGAGGTATTGAGCGGCGCCTCGGCAGCAGAAGTAATATTGACCGTCTCGGTAACATTGCCGACTTCCATTTGCACATCGACGTCGGCCTGAGTGTCGACAAGCGCTTGTAAAGAAGCGATCAGCGATTTCTTAAAACCTTTCATCTCGACATCCAACCGATAAGTACCCGGAGGTACCGGCTTGAACTGATATTGACCTTCAGTACTAGTCACCTGCGTGCGGGTGAAGTTCCTTTCCGGGGCCGCCAGCGTCACACTAGCGCCGGCGATCGGGCTGCCCTTTGGATCGGTGACGATTCCTCGAACCGAAGACTGTCCTTGTTGCGCAAACGACGTGACCGAAGCGAG
Organism: Pyrinomonadaceae bacterium; assembly: GCA_044870975.1. Taxonomy (GTDB): domain Bacteria; phylum Acidobacteriota; class Blastocatellia; order Pyrinomonadales; family Pyrinomonadaceae; genus UBA11740. Next base: position 3,712 of record JBIOZK010000002.1, on the reverse strand, counting down.
CACCAGCAGAGACGACGCTGCCAGCAGTAACACGATTCTCCTCATAGATTCCTCCATTTTGATAAGCGAGTGGAAAGGTTTTCGAGGGACGGGTGAACCACACGCGCCAAAGAGGGCTTCGGAAGGTTCCGGGGAAACCAACGCGACGTGTGGACAACGCTCTTTACGAGTTTGCAAGTCCTGACTAATCAAGGATTGATTCAGACCTGCGCGAAATCTTCTGTTAACGTAGTTTCTAGGTTTGCACTTATCGTTCCGTTAGGAGGGAACGAACCAACTCCAAAAAGGCCAGCTTTTTCTTAATTGGCGGAACAGGCAGACATCAAGCTATCCAAAATGCCAGATATGCGTACAAATTTTTGAATAGTGCGGGAGTGGGAAATCGTCAGGGACTTTTCTTGTTGGTGAGTCCGTCAACAAGGATCAGAGAGAGCTTGGACATTAAGAGGTACGCCGGGTTATCGACGGACCAAACGACGCCCGGCATGTCATCCACTGTGATTGAGATTGCGACTTTCGCTTGCTTCGAGTAAACGATCCCCAAACAACTTCGCAGCTTATCAAGCGCGCCGTACTTCGTCGCTACCGTGGTTTCGGGTGTCGTGCGGCCAATCGCGAAATGTCCCTGCTCTCGCTTCATGAGGTCAATCATCTCCTTTGAAGCAGTCGGGTTCACGATCTCGCCTTTTTCCAGCTTAGCCAGAATGTCCACCATTTCACGAGGCGTCGTCGCGCCCAGACCAAATGGCTTGCTCTCCGGCAACTTCCCTTCTTTGGTTTCGCCGCCGCCGCCCACGCGTCGCATCAGCCTGGTGCTCTTGAATCCCAACGAGCTCATGCGCTCGTTCACCGAATCGGTGCCGAGAAAATCCAGCACCATATTCGTCGCTGTGTTATCGCTCAGGAGCATCATGAGACGTACGCAATCCTGGAGACTGAGACGCAGGCCGTCTGATAATTCAGGCAGGATTCCCGAACCGCTGTAGCGCGCGGCTTTGGTCAAAACGAGTTCATCCGTCCACTTCGCCTTGCCTTCAGCGACGCGGGCCCACGCTTCAATCATCACGGCAACCTTGATCGTGCTCGCGGTGCGCACGCGCTCATCGCCGTTATAAGAATATGTTTCCCCGGTTTCGAGGTTCTTTGCGTACAGATAGACCTTGCCCTGAAACGGCGTGATCTCCGAACGCATCCGGCCATCCAGGCTGGTATTTCCCTGTTTGGCTACTTGAGCGGTGGCGAGAGCAAACCCTAATGCTAACCAGGTAAGAGTGCCAGCAATCCGAAAGGTCGTTTTCATGCGGGCGATATAACAAAATGTGGCGCAAGTTGGCAACTTGCGCCACAGGAAAACTCAATCCGGATGCGTCGACCCTAGTACCTTATGCGAACTCGATAACTCAGTGTTGATTCGCCGTCCTTTGCAACCGGAACATTGAATTGGGCGGCAAACGCGGCTGTCTTCTTCGCTTCGAAGGTTGACGCCACCATTTCCCAATCGCCGCCGATAGGCTCGTTGACGACGACCGTGATGGGCGTGTCCTTGTGATTACGAATCTTGATCTCGTAAGCGTATTCGTACAGATGACCTGAAGAAAGGACTTTGTAATCCGTCTGCTTGCGTTCAGCGACGATGTCGAATGCATCGCCGACCTTTACCCGCACGTCTTCATCCTTCGGCGTATGATCGATGCGATCTTCACCGATGAATTGTTGGTTACCCTTGTCATCCTTTTTGTAGAGTCGGATTGTGCCCGCCGGCAAAGCCATTCCCAATTTATTCGTTTGCGAATTGCGAAACTGAATGAACACGCCAACTTTCTCCTTAATAGCTGCGCCCGGGTTGTTGTAACCGGTGTAGTAGTAACGCTGGCCGTTCAGCACGAATTCTTTCTTCACATCAAACCCGGCGGCTTCGAGCAGTGAAACCTGCTTGGTTTCGTTGTCGCGGATAGTCGCGGGCCGTTGCAAAGTGTAGAGGTGATATTCAAAGAAACCCTGCTCCTGAAATTGCGCTTCATCTGCGGCTACTTTTCTGGCGGCCATCTGATACGCCAGACCATCCCTCCGATCGTTGTCGTTGACACGGTTGACGTTGCCGGCGACTAACTGCAGACGCGCGTCTTCGAACGTCGCGCCGCTTCCATTCGTCAACGTAACCCAGCCTTGCAGATCGCCTTTGGTATCGTCGGCATTAACAAGGAGGACATAATCGGAGCGCCAGTTCATACCGGCAGTCAAATAGCTGGCCTCGATGGTCTGCGAAGTGGTTTCGGTGTTGGCGACGTCCCATACGAGTGTCGGCGTAGCAACCAGGTTCTTCGGCAAATCAGGAAAACGGATCTCAGATATGTTGGTTGGATTGATCACGATCTGTCCGTTGATCCGCCACACCTGCCCGCCATTGTTTGACAGCAGCGTGGCCTGCACCGGCTCAAAACTCTCAGTATTATTCTGATATCGACGTAAAACTAAAGTGATTTCGCGGCCGACAAACTTATCGAGCAGCTTGGCGGGATTCAGCAAATCGTATTGATAATTCTGTTCGAGAATGCGCAGCGATGACGGCGCCGTCAACGATGCGAGGTGCACCGTCTCGGGGCGGATTTGCGCCGTCACATCAGCAAATCGAAGCGCGATTCTGCCGTTTGGCAGTGTCACGCGTCGCGTCTCACGGACCAAACCGAGATTTGAATTGTAGACTGTTATATTTACTGACTGGCGATCGCGCGCCGTGGTAGTTTGCTCCAAACCCTGAGCGAACGCCGCGCCGACAAAAGCGGCAATTAATAGGGCCGCTGAAAGAAATTTGCTTAACCGAAACATTGAATTACCTCCAAGTCAATTGCGCTTTTCGCGCTCAAAGGCAGAACGATTCGTGCTGGTCGAACTTGCAGGATGACGCCTGCTGCATTTGGTATGACAGAGAATCGAATGGTGTATAGCTTATAATCCTCGGCGACCGAAATAACCAAGTGCCAGATTCTCGAACACCAAGAAGCCGCATCGTCGTCGACACCTCGCGACGGTCGCCGACGAATCCGAACGTGCGGCGCAATCTGCCGCCCCGTAACCCTGAGCCCTGGATTGCGATCAGCATCATCGTCGCAGCGACACTGGCGACCTTCCTGGCGCTTTTTATTACCAGCCGGCCATTTGATCCGGACACTTCTTCGATCGGGCCGCAGCAGGCCATCCCGGCAGGTCCGTCGGTTTCACCTTCAGTGAAACCTTCGCCGACAATTTCCCCGACGCCGCAAAACAAACCTTCAGCCTCGCCGTCTGTAACTCCGGAAGTGCTGCTCGACGACGCTTCCATTCAGTCGCGCGTGGACGCGGCTTTGGCTGCTGATGCGAATCTATCAAAACTCGACGTAAGCACCCTGGTTGAAAACGGAAAAGTCACCCTTGTCGGTTCGGTCAGATCAGCCGAATTAAAGCAACGCGTGGAAAAAGCCATCCGCTCGATTAAGGGAGTTACCAGCGTAAGCAATCAACTGGTAGTGAACGAAGCGACACCGGAAGAGCAAGAGGCTAGAGGTTAGAAGTTAGAGGTTTGGGCTTACGGCACTGATAATTGCCACCTGATTTCTGATAACTGCTACCTCATTTTCAATTACTGCCACCTGATATCTAATATCTGCCGCCTGCTTTCCGATAACTGCCACTCATTTCCGGTAACTGCCACCCGATTTTCGATAACTGCCACCTC
>JBIOZK010000001.1:0-5309 GCA_044870975.1 Pyrinomonadaceae bacterium | reverse complement strand
TCATTAATCACTCAACCTGACGCGCTTGGCCACTGGGGCCGCTATGGCGGCCGCTTTGTGCCTGAGACTTTGATGGCGCCGCTCGAAGAATTGACAGCGGCCTATGTTGCTGCGCGCGAGGATGAGACGTTTCAGGCGGAACTGGATCAATTGCTTCGTGATTATGCCGGTCGCCCGACTCCGCTTCTGTTTGCCCAGCGAATGACCGAGCACTGTGGCGGCGCGCGCATCTATCTGAAGCGCGAAGATCTCCTGCACACCGGCGCGCACAAGATCAACAACGCCATCGGACAGATTCTCCTGGCTCGACGCATGGGCAAGCGCCGCATCATTGCCGAGACCGGCGCTGGTCAACATGGCGTCGCGACCGCCACCGTGTGCGCTTTGTTCGGAATGGAATGCGTGGTTTACATGGGTGCGGAGGACATGCGCCGTCAGGCCTTGAATGTCTTTCGTATGCAGTTGCTCGGCGCCGAGGTGCGCGAAGTTACCTCCGGCTCACAGACTCTGAAAGATGCGATCAATGAGGCGTTGCGTGATTGGGTCACCAACGTGGCCGACACTTATTATCTGCTGGGCAGCGCTCTGGGTCCGCATCCGTACCCCTTGATGGTGCGCGATTTTCAAAGCGTCATCGGCCGCGAAGCGCGTGCTCAGATCATTGGCAAAGAAAATCGTTTGCCGGATTGTTTGATAGCCTGCGTCGGCGGTGGATCGAATTCGATTGGGTTATTTCATCCCTTCCTGGCTGATGAATCGGTGAAGATGATCGGTGTCGAGGCCGGCGGGCGCGGTAGACAATTGGGCGAGCACGCGGCCCGATTCAATTCAAACGGCGGCGGCCGTCCCGGTGTCTTGCAGGGCACAATGAGTTACGTGCTGCAGGACCAGCGTGGCCAGATCGCGAGCACGCATTCGATCTCGGCCGGGCTCGATTACCCTTCAATCGGCCCTGAACATGCTTTCCTGCATGATGAGGGGCGCGTTGAATATACCTCGGTCTCGGATGAGGAAGCGCTCAACGCTTTTCAGATGCTGTCGCGATTGGAAGGAATCATTCCGGCGCTGGAGTCGTCACACGCCGTGGCGCACGCGCTGAAAGTTGCTGGCGGAATGAAATCTGACGAAGTGCTCATCGTAAATATTTCCGGCAGGGGTGATAAGGATATCGACACTGTCAGAGCTGAACTGACTACAGAGGCGCACAACGAACCGTAGATTTCTCGGTCTTCTCTGGTGAGAGAGTAAACTTTTCTGTCTCGCATCAAACAAACATTCGACGAGCTAAGAAGCCAAAACCGCAAAGGCTTCATTCCCTTCATTACCGCCGGCGATCCCGATCTGCAGACGACCCGGCAAATGATTGTGGAGTTGGCCCGTATCGGCTCGACGCTGATCGAACTCGGAATCCCTTTTACGGATCCAATGGCGGACGGTCCGGTGATTCAGCGCGCGTCCGAACGAGCCCTGCGTCATAACTTCGGAATCGAAGAAGTGCTGCAAACGGTGAGCGCCGCACGTAAGGAAACCGACGTGCCGATCATTCTTTTCAGCTATTTCAACCCGCTGCTGCAATTCGGCATTGAGAAGCTGGCGCGCGAATCAAAAGCGGCAGGCATCGATGGCGTGCTGGTGACCGATCTGGTTCCGGAAGAGGCAAGCGAGTTCGCGGCGGTGCTGCGGCAAAACGATCTCGATATGATCTTTTTGATCGCACCGACGTCCACCGACGAACGTCTGAAGCTCGTGGCTGAGCGCGCGAGTGGTTTTATCTACGCCGTCTCGCGCGCGGGAATTACCGGCGCCCGCGAAGAGATGAGCTCCGAAGCCGAAAAACTGGTCAGGCGGATGCAGAAGTTTTCTGCCTTGCCAATTGCCGTGGGCTTTGGGATTTCGAAACCTGTACAGGTAGCCGACGTTTGGCGATACGCCGATGCCGCGGTGGTCGGTTCGGCGATTGTCAGCATAATTGAGACCTGTGACCGGCCGGAGCTGGTTGTGCCTTCGGTACGTGGGTTTGCTTCGAGTTTGCTTTCACTTCACCGGTAAGAGGATCGGTGTAGTTGCTGTGTAGTTTTACTCCGGCAGGCTTTGGGATAGTGTCCAATTTGCATCGATTGACTCTCGACGGAAAGAAGTTGTTGGAGTATTCTTACTCGGCTTTTTCAAATTGAAACGCGCGCTCTCACTCCCGTGAGGTTGCGGGACAGCGCAGAGAGGGCTGCCGAGGCGCGCAGTCGCTGACAATCTCACGAACCCTCTGGAATAATCCGTGTTGCACGCGTGAAACTCTGTTCCATTCTTGCGTAGGTTGTGTTATCCTCCGTCTCATCTGTTGATGAGATGCCCCACGGCAGGACCAAAACACGTGAGAAGAGGAGCAGAAGAAAGAGATGCCCATCATGGCGGAAGACCGAATTGCAGACCGCAGTCGCGCGATTGAAGCCGCGCTGCTCAACATCGAAAAGCGCTTTGGCAAAGGCTCGATTATGCGCCTGGGCGAGCGCGAAGTTTCCGATATTCCCGCGATCTCGACGACGTCGTTGTCGCTCGACGCGGCGATTGGGGTTGGCGGCGTCCCGCGCGGACGCATTGTCGAAATCTATGGCCCGGAAAGTTCCGGCAAGACGACCCTGGCGTTGCATATCGTTGCGGAAGCGCAAAGAGCCGGTGGAGTGGCGGCATACATCGACGCCGAACATGCAATGGATGCAGACTACTCTGCCAAGCTCGGCGTGAATGTCGACGACATGCTGATCTCGCAGCCGGATTCGAGCGAGCAGGCTTTGGAAATTGCCGAAGCCCTGGTGCGATCGAACGGCGTCGATGTAATCGTGGTCGATTCAGTCGCGGCGTTGGTGCCGCGCGCTGAATTGGACGGCGAGATGGGCGATTCGCTGCCGGGTTTGCAGGCGCGTCTGATGTCGCAGGCCCTGCGCAAATTGACGGCGATCGTCGCGCAGTCCAACACGTGCTTTATCTTCATCAATCAAATCCGCGAGAAGATCGGCGTGATGTTCGGCAATCCCGAAACCACCACCGGCGGTCGCGCGCTGAAATTCTATTCATCGCTTCGTTTGGACATCCGTCGCATCGGCGCGATCAAGGATGGCGACCGCGTCGTCGGCAATCGCACGAAAGTGAAAGTCGCCAAGAACAAAGTCGCGCCGCCCTTCCGCGAAGCCGAGTTCGACATCATGTACGGCGAAGGCATTTCGAAAGAGGGGGACTTGCTCGATTTGGCGACCAACAACCGTGTGGTCGAAAAGAGCGGCGCGTGGTTCTCGTATAAAGGCGAGCGCCTCGGCCAGGGCCGTGAGAATGCCAAGCAGACGATGAAGGACAATCGGGAAACGCTGCGCAAGATTGAGACGGACGTGAAGAAAGCGCTGGGGTTGCCGGTGCGTGAGGAGGCTGAGACAGCTGAACCCAAGAAAGCTGCGGCGGCCACGGATAAGAAGTGAAGTCTGATTGTTGTTAGCGGCTTTCTCGCTTACGCGGTGTAGGCAAGCTTTCCCTCACCGTTAGCTTTACATTTCGAGGCTGCGCCTCAGTCGAGGTGCGGCCTCGAAGATTGTTTGCGAGTAGTTTGCACCGGGAAAGCAGAGACTTTCGATCCTGTAAAAGCGCGATATTGATTTAAAGAGTCTCTTCATGTGGCATAATTCATTGACCGCCAGATGACTAAATCCATTCTCATCAAGAACGGCACGATTGTGACGATGAATGAGCAGAATTCCATCGGGCGCGGTGACGTGTTCGTCAGAGATGGACGTATCGTTGAGATCGGCGGTGCGATAACCACTAACGCGGATGAAGTTGTCGATGGCAACGGCGGCGCGGTCCTGCCGGGATTTGTCCAAACCCACATACATCTCTGCCAGACTATCTTTCGCGGCGCTGCCGATGATCTGTCATTAATCGATTGGCTGAAGAAACGTGTGTGGCCGATGGAGGCTGCGCACACGACTGAATCGATCCGCGCTTCGGCGCAACTCGGCGTGGCGGAATTGATTAAGGGCGGGACGACTTGCGCGCTGACGATGGAGACGGTGCGGCATACGGAAGAAGTTCTGCGCGTGGTTGATGAAAGCGGGTTTCGAGCCATTGTCGGCAAATGCATGATGGACAAGGGCGAAGAGGTGCCGGCTGAATTACGCGAACAAGCCCGCGCGTCGATCGATGAGTCCGTCGCGCTGATCAAGAAATGGCAAGGACTGGCTGGCGGCCGAATTCGCTGCTGTTTCGCGCCGCGATTTGCGATTAGTTGCACGCGCGAGTTGTTGAGCGAGGTTGCCGGCCTGGCGCGCGAACATGGCGTGATGATTCATACGCATGCTTCAGAAAACAAAGGTGAATGCGAGATTGTCGAACGCGAGAGCGGGATGCGCAACGTGGCCTATCTTGATTCGCTCGGTATTTACGGGCCGCACGTCATGTTGGCGCATTGTGTTCATTTGGCTGACGAAGAAATGCAAACGCTGGCGGCAGCCAAGACGAATGTTTCGCATTGTCCCTCTTCCAATTTGAAACTTGGATCAGGGATAGCTCCGGTCGCCGAAATGTTGAATCGCGAGATCTCCGTTTCGCTCGGCGCTGATGGCGCAGCCTGCAACAACCGGCTGGACATGTTTACCGAGATGCGAACGGCGGCGCTGCTGCAGAAAGCGCTGCACGGCCCGGAAGTCCTTTCTGCGGGGCGCGTTTTGCGGATGGCGACACTTGATGGTGCGCGCGGGTTGGGATTAGATGGCGAAATCGGTTCGATCGAAGTGGGGAAGCGAGCCGACTTAATTGTAGTAGATCTGGATCAAATACATTCAAGTCCTTTCACAGACATTGTTTCCGCAATCGTTTATTCCGCTCAGGCGACCGATGTGCGAACGACCATGATCGACGGGCAAGTGGTTATGCGGGACCGCGAACTAACGACGCTTAACGAAGCAGCCGTGATGGAAGACGCGAATCGGGAAGCGGTTGCGTTGCGGGCGCGCGCGAACATTTCGTTTTAGACGCGAGACTTTGTCACTGAGCCTTACACTTCCAGCTTTCGCCAAGGTCAATCTGGCCCTGCGTGTACTCGAGAAGCGGGCTGATGGTTACCACGACTTAGACACGACCTTTCAGACCATCAGCTTGCACGACACGCTGACGATGTCAGTGCTGGATGCGCCCCACATCGTCTTATCGTGCGACGATCGAACCCTGGCGACCAACGACGAGAATCTGGTAATTCGGGCGGCGAAGGTGTTACAGGTTCGATACGGAGTGGATCAGGGCGCGCGGATTAGGCTGCAAAAACGAATTCC